>CAIUKP010000001.1 GCA_903899675.1 uncultured Bacteroidota bacterium
ATCTGTCGTTAATCCCAATGAATTCAAGTTTAGTAAAATTGTGCTCTTGATTCCCCTTATTAATCATTCTCAATTCTTCTATGATAGTTTCGTCTTGTGAAGAAAGACTGGTTACTATTTTAACTATTTTTTTAAATCTACTAGATTCTGACAAATTCAATAAATTTTCACCTTTTTTCAAAATGATTGGTATTATTATGTAGCCAAGTTTTTTTTGGTATCCCGATATTTTATCACGATATAATCTTAGCGCTCTTCCGGCAGATTGTACAATATCTACTACGCTTTGTTTTTGATCTGCAAAAAGAACACAATCAATCATTGGAATATCTACTCCCTCAGTTAAACATCTAGCATTTGTAATGATTGAACTTTGGTCATTTTTATATTCTTTAATTAATTCGGCTCTTTTTCCTACATTAAGCTTACTTGAAATGTGATAAACACACGGACTGTTTTTTGTATTATCTATTTTTTGGTATAGAGCTTGAAAATCTTTAGCTGCAGCAATACTTTTATGAAAAGTTATAGTATGTTTAATTTTAAATTTGTTTATTGCCTTTTTCAATGCTAATGCAGTTGTTAACATTTCCAAATTTACTTCGTTAATATTCAATTTTTCGTCAACTACTTTGGCTTTTTTTTGTATAGCTTTTTGTATTTCTGTTTCTCGCACAATTACAGTAACGATTTTGTAGTCTGTAATTATTCCACTATCAATTGCTTTTTTAAATGATAATTTATAAAACGCTTTTCCATATATTGACTCATCATCCATGCTAATGATTTGAACAGTATCTCCGTTAACTATTCTTTCAGTTGCTGTCATAAAAAGACGTTTCCTTATAGAAATCTTTTCTTCCTGTAAAAGAGTAGAGAAAAGTTTCTCTCTAAATCCAACGGTTTTATGCGCTTCATCAAGTATTGCTAAATCAAATTGGAAATTCAGTTTTTTACTGATCCGAGCTAATATGTCGGCACTTTGATAAGTCGTGAAAATTATTTTACCTCCTGAATTTTTTCTTTTTAAAAAAACCGCTATTTCACTTTCTTTCGTAGTAGTTGGTATTCCTAATGAATAAGTATCGGTTACAAAATCATCTGTAAACTGTCCAGTACTTTCGTCGCTACAAATACAACACCACTCAGGTAATTCAGACGGATTGGATAAAAGCATTTCCTTAGTCCAATCTTCTAATGATTGTTTTATAAGTGCTAGACTTGGTACCGCAATAATTGTAGCTTTAGAAGTTAATGCTTTTGTAATCCAGTATGCAGTCAAACTTTTCCCAGTTCCACAAGGCATAATTAATTTACCTCTTGCATTATTTTTTTTTAAAAAGTGTTTTTTAGCAGCTGTAATTGCCTCTTGTTGATGAGGCCTAGGATTTCTTTTTGCAAAATTGATTTTTTTACCATTTATCAAAAACTGAATTGCCAACCAATCTTCCTCTGTAAGTTGACTCCAAAACTCAACTCCTATTTGTGTGAAGTTGTCAGGGAGTAATGCGGTTTTTTTGATTCCGTTTGTGCCGGTATGCACTAATATTTGTTCTGTAATGTTTTTACAATGATTCCTTGATAGGTCTAAAAAAGTGGCTATGTCTTTCCTGGTTGGGGATTTATTAGCTGCTTTAAACTTGCACTGTATTGAGCAATACCTGCCATCAAAAGTTTCACCTATTATGTCAATGCCTTCATCTGCATTTGGTAGGTTTAATTTAGCTCTAAGTTTTGAGTCTATCCCATCTCTCAATAGCCATACTTGTTTATACCTAGTTTTGTATTCAGCTTTAGTTCGTAGAACTAATTCGGTAAGCTTTTCAAATAGCTCACCCTTTTCATGTTTTGTTAAATTGCAAGCATGATTAAAAAAGGTAGTCCAGTCCGTAGTAGTAGATAATATTTTGTACAGTGTTTTCAGAGCCTAAAGGTTATTACAAATTTATGCAATGTAAAATTACATTCTATTCCTATTTTGAAATCTTTTGGTGGAAATTGTTAACGCTTACTCAGTTTTGCTTTGAGGGATAACTTAAAAAACATCTTTTTCTTAGAAAAACTAACTTCAAACAGTATAATTTTAGCTGGCTTGAAGTAGTGATGGACAAATGGGTCTTAATCTTGGGGCCCGCCAAACTGAATTCAGGATGCTCTAACCTAACACAGCAATAAAATAAAAAAGTGTGAGTGTGAGGTTGGGTGCGAGGACATTTTCTTCCTTCACACTCCCGCTCACCCTCACACTGTCTTTCGTGGTGCGCCTTTGGCGCAATGATCCTGTGACCCTTTCTGTTCATGTAAAATAAAAAAGTGTGAGTTTGAGGCCGAGCGTGAAGTTAATCCTCACACTCAATCTCCACACTCACACTCCTTAAAGTGGTGCGCCTCTGGCGCAATGATTCTAGGACAATCTCTATTCAAGTAAAATAAAAAAGTGTGAGTTTGAGTTTGAGTGTGAGGACATTTTCTTCCTTCACACTCCCGCTCACCCTCACACTGTCTTTCGTGGGCCCACCAGGGCATGATCCTGGGACCCCCTGATTATGAGTCAGGTGCTCTAACCAACTGAGCTATAGGCCCGATCTCCGGCGGTTTCCCGCTAGAGGAGGACAAAAATAATCAAAAGCCACCAATTTATCTCCGGTTAATCTTTTCTTATTTTCATTATTTTTATCCCTGTATGCGAAAGCCATCTACTTTACTGCTATTGATTTTCTGCTGGTGTACCTCCCAACTGCCCCTCGCTGGGCAGGTTAGTCAGTTTAAAAAATCAGTGCTCGATTCACTAGAGCAAAACAGGGTATACGGGGTGGGGGGACTTTCCTTCCTACTCAATCAAGATAGCAAAGCCGAACTGTTTGCCCTGGCAGATGCTTCCTTTTTATACGCTACCAAAAGGCATACCTACGAATGGTTATCTAGTCTTTACTATAATAGCACCGACCAGATATCCTCTTCCAACCGTTTTTATTCAATGCTACGTACTGGCCTATTCCGCAATGTGCATGATGCCAATAACCCCTTACTGCTAAAAAAGAAGCGGGTTTTTGCCGAACCCTTTGTGTTTTTTCAGTGGGACGAAAACCGCGGTATTGCCCAACGCTGGCAGTTTGGTTTGAATGCCGTATATGCTTTTCGCTCCGAATCGAGCCGCGTAAAATGGAATATTGGGGGAGGTTTGGTATATGAAAAGGAAGACTGGCGCGTTTTTTCTAGGGAAAAGCAACAGGTATTTGATACACTGCCTCCCGCTTTTAAGCAGTTAATTCAACAAATATTAGGCATCGATAGCCGGGGCCATCTTTTACGTGATAACTGGCGTATGAACTTCTATAGCAACTGGTTTTACGAGAATAAACCCTTTTCTGTTAACCTGTTTGTAGGATTGCAACAACCCTTTAGAGCGCCCTTTGAAGGATTGCCCGATATCCCTTTTTATCCTTACCCCAAAAAGAAATTCCCCCGTGTAACGGCAGAAATATCCCTTACCTATAAATTATCCCGCTATATGTCGTTACTTTCCCGTTACTACATGCAGGTAGATAAGGGCCAGCTTACCCAATTTGTACCCGATTTCGTGTATTCTTTTTCACAAGGCATTGCCGTTGCCTTTTAATAGATAGCTTCGCCACCATGGCCGATATTCAACATATTATTTTTGATTTGGGAGGCATTTTTTTAAACCTCAACTATGCCCAAACCGCCGCCGCTTTTCGGCAGCTGGGGGTGGCCAACTTTGATGAACTCTTTACCCAACACCATGCCAATCCCCTCTTTGCTAGGCTCGAAACCGGGGAAGTTTCTGAGCAGGAATTTTATCAGCAAATACGCGCTATCACCTCAGTTCCGCTTACCGATGCGCAAATTGCCGAAGCCTGGAACGCTATGTTATTGGATATGCCAGTGGACAGAATTGTATGGTTGCAAAAAGTAGCCCAGCAATATCCTATTTACCTGTTCTCCAATACCAATGCTATCCACTACCAGCAGCTGATGCAAATCTGCCGCCGCGATCTGGGGGAGATAGATTTTAATGGATTGTTTCGCTTTGCCGGCTACTCGCATCAGCTGGGATACCGAAAGCCCGATGCAGCATCATTTCGATTATTGTTGCAACAATTAAACATTGAACCGCACCATACCTTATTTATAGATGATACACCCGGAAATATAAAGGGCGCACAAGAACTGGGTTTACATACCTTGTTTTTACCCCCACCACAAGAGGTGCTGGAACTGAATACCCAAAACTGGAGCTTAAATCAGGGCTTTACCTCTTCAAAATCAATGTAGTCACCCGACTTAGTTTCACTGGGCGGCGGCGTATTTCGGGTAACTCGCTCGGCCTCCTGCTGCCGTTGAAAAGCTTCCTGGCGGTCTTGCATTTCCTGCATCTTTTGCTTCATTTGTTGCGAAGCTTTCCCTACCGGCATCACCAACTCGGTAATGAACTTATACAGGAGGTAAAATAAGAATCCGTATAATATTAATTTGGCCATAACCCCACAAAGATATTGAATCGCCCAACAGGTTGAATGCGGTATTGACCAACGGCTAAAAAGCCAACCCCAATGGAATTTTTTGGCAATTCAGGCAGATTTTACTACATTTGCATCATAAATGAACAACTGAAGGGAACGACATCGTTCCCTTCTTCTTTTTTATATGTCAAACGAAACACTCACTCAATTGGATAAAATGGTGGCCGAGGTGCTGAAAGATGCCCCCGAACACTTTCTAGTTTCGCTGCTTATCAAGCCTACGAATAATATTAAGCTATTGATAGACGGTGATACCGGTATTACCATTGAACAATGTGTGCGCTTTAACCGCCGACTGGTGCCGATGATTGATGAAGCTGGCATTTTTCCTCCCGGAGAATATTCGTTGGAAGTTTCTTCCCCAGGGGTAGATGAACCGCTGAAACTGCATCGCCAGTATGTAAAAAATGTTGGGCGTACCGTGCAGGCGCAGCTTACCAATCAAGCTACCCTTACCGGTGTATTAAAAGAGGTAACCGAAGCCACCATCACCCTAGAATATACAGAAGGCAAAGGCAAAAAAGCCGTTGTTCATCAAACCAATATACCCTTTAACGAACTACATTCTGTAACAGTACAAATTATATTTTAACCCGAACAGTCCCCAAACTGTGCGTAATTAAACCGTTTATCTATGGCCAGTATTAATCTGATTGAAGCATTCCAAGAATTTAAGGATGCCGAAAACATTGACCGTCCCACGATGATGAAAGTGGTGGAAGACGTTTTTAAAACCCTGCTGCGTAAAAAATATGGCAGCGACGAAAACTTCGACGTTATCGTTAACGCCGAAAAAGGTGACCTTGAAATCATCCGCCGCCGTATGATTGTGGAAGATGGTGAAGTGCTCGATCCCCTGGCCGAAGTGGGCTACTCGGATGCAGTTAAAATTGAACCCGATTTTGAAGTAGGGGAAGAATTATACGAAGAAATGGACATGGTAGACTTCGGTCGCCGCGCCATCCTGGCTGCCAAACAAACACTCGCCAGCCGCATCAACGACCTGAAGAAAAATGTGCTGATTAAAAAATACGGCGATCGCGTAGGCGATATCATAAGTGCCGAAGTATACCAGGTTTGGAAGAAAGAAGTTTTGCTGCTGGATGAAGAAGGCAATGAACTGATTCTGCCTAAATCGGAACAAATACCACAAGATTTCTTTAAAAAAGGCGAAAATATCCGTTCCGTTGTTGCCCGGGTTGACCTAAAAAATAATAATCCCGTAATCATACTATCTAGAACCAGTCCGCTGTTTTTGGCTAAGTTGCTGGAAATTGAAGTACCCGAAATTTTCGACGGACTGATCTCTATCAAAAAGATTGTACGCGATCCGGGAGAAAGAGCGAAAGTGGCCGTTGAATCTTACGACGACCGGATTGATCCGGTAGGGGCTTGTGTGGGGATGAAGGGTAGCCGTATCCATGGCATTGTGCGGGAACTGAAAAACGAAAACATTGATGTAATTAATTTCACCAACAATATTCAGTTGCTGATTCAGCGTTCGCTTACACCGGCTAAAATCAGCTACATGGAATTGGATAATGAAACCAAACATGCCAATGTGTATCTGAAAGCCGACCAGGTTTCTCTAGCCATCGGCCGCCGGGGGGTGAACATTAAACTGGCATGCGAACTAACCGGATACGAACTGGATGTGTATCGCGAAGACGAAGAAATTGTAGACGAATTTGATATCGACCTAGATGAATTTAGTGATGAAATTGAGCCATGGGTAATTGATGCCTTTAAGCGCATTGGTTGCGATACGGGCAGAAGCATCCTGAAACTCACCGCCGAAGAATTAGAGAGAAGAACCGATTTGGAAAAGGAAACCATTTTGGAAGTGAGAAGAATATTACAGGAAGAATTTGACAGAGAAGAATAAGCAGCCGCAAAGAGACTATATTTGCTACTGCGAACAGAACCGGAAACCCGAAAGCGATGGCTGCTAAAAATCAAAGGCAATCAGCGTAAAAAATAAAGCGGGAAGTACTAAATACAAGTGAATGGCAGAACTGAAATTACCTAGATTACTGGCAGCCGCCAAGGAATTCAACATCGGTCAGGATACCCTGATTGAATTTCTGGTGAAAAAAGGGTTCAACCGCGACGACCTCAAACCAACCGCCAAACTTACGGAAGACCACTACTATGCCCTACAGGCCGAGTTTCAGAGTGATAAAGTTGCCAAGAATAAGGCCGATCAGGTTGAAATTCCCAAAGTAGCCCAATCTGAACCCAAGAAGAAAAAAGACGAAGAGGAAATATCCTTTAAAAAAGACGAGAAAAAAGCGGCTCCTGCCAAAGAGGAACCCACAGCCCCACCCGAAGTACCCGCTATTGTTCCTGCCATTCCCGAAGCCCCTCAACCCGAACCCGCCAAGCCGGTTCAAGAGCACATAAAAATTGCCGCTCCTGAACTGGAAGGCACGAAAGTGGTGGCCAAGATTGATTTGGATGCAATTGAATCATCCAGTAAACCTAAAAAATTTGCTAAGAAAAAAGAGGATGTAGAAAAAGAAGCCACTCCTCCGCCGCCTGTAGAACCTGTTCTCGAAGCACCGCCTATTGCTGTGGTAGCCCCTCCAGAAGAAGAAGCCCCTACACTATCTAATATCAAAGCAGAAAAGCTGGAAGGCCCTAAAATTTTAGGTAAAATTGAGCTTCCTGTTGACAGCGATACCCGCCCCAAACCCGGCATGCACGATGAAAAGCGTATGCGCAAACGCATTCCGGTTGATAAAAAACCCAACACTCCTAATACACCTGCTAATGCGAATAGCGGCCCCAACCGACCTATCACTCCTGCTAATAACCGCGGTGGTCAGGGAGGCGGAGGCGGTCAATACAATCGCGGCGGCGGTACTCAGCAACGTAGTCAGGGGGGTGGTAAGTCGGCCCCTCGAAGTGCAAATACCCGCGATGACAAAGAAATAGATCAAAAAGCCATTCAAGAGAAAATACGCGAAACCCAAGCCAAGTTAACCGGCACAGGAGGTCGTGGAAAGAGCCTGAAAGCAAAATATCGCCGAGCTAAAAGAGATGAAGCAGCCGAGGCCTTAGACGGGGAATCAACCGACAACAATAAACTGCAGGTTACCGAATTTGTTACCGTAAGCGAACTGGCTAACTTAATGGACGTGAGTTTTGCCGATGTAATTGCCAAATGTATGAACCTGGGTGTAATGGTATCTATCAACCAGCGCTTAGACGCAGAAGTTATAGAACTGGTGGTAAGTGAATTTGGATTTGAAGTAGAATTTATAGGTCTTGAAGATGTGGACGATTTGGAAGAAGACGATGAAGACGACAACGAAGCAGCCCAGGTTGCCCGTCCGCCAATTGTTACAATCATGGGTCACGTAGACCATGGTAAAACTTCATTGCTGGATTATATCCGCAGTGCCAATGTAGTAGCAGGTGAAGCCGGGGGTATCACTCAGCATATCGGTGCATACGAAGTTACCTTGCCCAATGATAAAGCCATTACATTCTTAGATACACCCGGTCACGAAGCCTTTACTGCCATGCGTGCCCGTGGAGCCAAGGTAACCGATGTGGCTATTATTGTAGTAGCTGCCGATGATGCCGTGATGCCACAAACCAAGGAAGCCATTAGCCACGCCCAGGCCGCTAATGTGCCCATGATTTTTGCCATCAATAAAATTGATAAAGACGGAGCCAATCCGCAAAAAATTTACGAACAGCTTTCACAGATGAATATTCTGGTAGAAGCTTGGGGTGGTAAATACCAAAACCAAGAGCTTTCTGCCAAGAGTGGTTTAAACGTAGACAAGCTGCTGGAGAAAGTATTGCTCGAAGCAGAAGTGTTGGAATTAAAAGCCAACCCCGACCGCGATGGAATGGGTACCATTATTGAAGCTTCACTGGATAAGGGGCGTGGATATGTGGCCACTATTCTGGTGCAGAACGGAACCCTGAAGCAAGGTGATCTGATTGTATCCGGACAGTATTACGGCCGTGTAAAAGCCATGTTCAACGAGCGGAATCAACGTATTCAGGAGGCACCACCTTCTACTCCGGTAGTGATATTGGGATTGAATGGAGCACCTCAGGCCGGTGAAAAATTCCGGGTATTTGAGGATGAAGCCGAAGCCAAAGAAATGGCCACCAAGCGGGCTCAATTGCTGCGAGAGCAGGGATTGCGCGCTAGAAAACATATTACCCTCGATGAAATTGGCCGACGTCTGGCATTGGGTAACTTTAAAGAACTTAACATCATCATCAAAGGAGATGTGGACGGTTCCGTGGAAGCCCTCAGCGATTCCTTACAGAAATTATCAACCGAAGAGATTGCTGTTCGGGTAGTACATAAAGGGGTAGGACAAATTTCCGAGAGTGATGTATTGTTGGCCACCGCCTCCGATGCGATTATCATCGGGTTTAATGTACGTCCTTCTATGCAGGCAAATAAACTGTCTCAAACAGAAGGCGTGGAAATTAAATTGTACTCTATCATCTACACTGCCATCGACGAAATCAAGAGCGCCATGGAGGGAATGCTGGAGCCTAAATTCCAGGAAAAAATTACCGCCAACGTGGAAGTACGCGAGGTATATAAGTTTGATAAAGCCACCGTTGCCGGATGTTTTGTGCTGGAAGGAAAAATTGCCCGTAACAGCCGCATCCGCATTATCCGCGACGGTATTGTGGAATATCCCAAAGGGGAAGGACAAAGTGCCGAGTTGGGCAGCCTGAAAAGGTTTAAAGACGATGCAAAAGAAGTGTCTACCAATATGGAGTGTGGTTTAACCATTAAAAACTACAACGATATTAAAGTAGGCGATATAGTAGAAGCCTTTGAGGAAGAAGAAGTAAAGAGAACCCTCTAGTTCCCTGTTCCGAAAGCGGTTTATATTTTGTTAAAAGCCGCCGGCTGGTTGGGGAAAGCAGCTGAATTGGTTATTTTTGAAGTCATGAATCTTCGTATGAAAGTATTATTCACTTTGTTTACCCTATTGTCGGCCGTATGCTTTACTGCCGAAGGCCAAACCCTAAAAGTGGTTGCCGACAAAATTGTGAGTCAGGTAGGTGATAAAATCATTCTGAAATCTGATATCACCAATTCTATTGCCGACCTTAAACGCCAATCTCAAGGGCAGGATGTACAAATTCCTACTGAATGTCAGGTATTAGAAAGTCAGCTCATCCGCAAAGCGCTGGTATTGCAGGCACAGAAAGATTCCTTGAATGTAAGTGAAGAAGAAATTGAGGCGGCCCTCGATAATCAGGTGCGAATGTTCATCCAGTCGTATGGATCTAAAGAAGTTTTAGAAGAAATAGCTGGCAAAACGGTGTATCAGATAAAAGAAGATTTTAAAGAATCTTTCCGCGAAAAAAAGCTGGCCGATCAGATGCAGAGTAAAATTGTGGATGGGATAAAAATCACCCCCACAGAAGTAAAAGCATACTATTCTAAAACACCAGCCGACAGCTTGCCTTTTTACGAGAGTGAAATTGAAGTGAGCCAGATTGTAGTATTTCCTAAGGCCAATAAAGATGTGGAGGAATATGTTTCCCGTCAGATGTACGACTACAAGCGCCAGATTGAGTTGGGCAGTAAAAAAATTGAGCAACTCGCTAAGTTGTTCAGTGAAGACCCTGCTGTAAAAGAGAATGGTGGTCAGTATGTATTAAACCGCAGCGACAAAAACTGGGACCCAGCATTTATGTCGGCTTCGTTTCGATTAAAGGAGGGACAAGTGTCGCCAGTAATTAAGTCAAAATTTGGATTACACATCATACAACTTATCAGCCGCTCAGGTGATGAGGCCGTGGTTCGGCATATTCTGCGTATTCCGCCGGTAACCGACGATGAAATTAATGAAGCGAAAGCGAAGCTAGATACCATTCGGCAGAAACTGGTAACCAAACAAATTGGATTTGGAGAGGCTGTAAGCAAATACAGTGATGATGAAAATAGTAAGTTCAATGCCGGTTCGGCAGCGTCTAACCGGGATGGATCTACTTTTGTAAACATCGACCAGCTGGATAAAGACCTGATACAGCCCATCAGCATGATGAAGCCGGGGGATTATTCACAGCCTCAGGTGCATACCGACGAGAGAGGCAGAAAAGTGGTACGTTTGATTTACTTAAAAAACCGAACCCAGCCTCACCGCGAAAATTTAAAAGACGATTACAATCGGGTTTCCCAGCGTGCCTTAGAGGAAAAGAAGAATGCGGCCCTGGAAAAATGGTTCAAGGAGCATATTCCCACTTATTACGTGCTGATAGACCGTGAATACAATGGATGCGCAGGCTTGGATGACTGGCGTGCAGCAGCTGCCAATGCTACCAAAGCTCGAAATTAAAATGCTTCTTATCGATTCAGCAATTCACTGGCAAATAATTTATGATTATATAAGTGTATAAACATATATTAGCATTATGAAATTGGAACAGGCCATACAAACTGGTAAATTTAGCAGCGAAAAGCATAAGGCTGTGCTGAATATTTTGTATCGTGCCTGGATAGTTAAAACCAAAATCAGTAATGAACTCAAGCCTTTTGGAATGTCGCATGAGCAGTACAATGTGCTGCGTATTTTAAAAGGAAGTTACCCCAACGCAATGCGGGTAAAGGATATTGGCAGCCGGTTAATTGAAAAGAGTTCGAATGTGCCGCGCATCATTGATAAGCTGGAGGATAAGAAAATGGTACAGCGGTTGGCTTCACCCGACGACAATCGGGAAACATTGATCAGCTTAACAGCTTCTGGAATTAAAATACTCGAAGCCAGTACCCTAAGTGTGCAACCGAATACGATACATTCGCTGGCATTAACTGAGAAGGAGGCGGCTACATTGAATCAGTTGCTGGACAAGATTATTCTTGGCGAATAAAATTTTTTATTATAATAAGTGTAGGTACATGAAATCAACCCAAAACTCTTTTGTTTATCATCCTGCCGGCTCACGTGGATTTACGCAGTGGGAATGGCTGAAGAGTTATCATAGTTTTAGTTTTGGTGAGTATTTCGATCCTGCACGTATTCAGTTTGGTGCCTTACGAGTTTTAAATGACGATTTGGTTAATAAGGGCGCCGGTTTTGGTGCGCATCCACATGCCAATATGGAAATAGTTACTATTCCGTTGTCGGGCGACTTACATCACCGCGACAGTACTGGCAGGGATGCCATCATCCGGCAACACGATGTGCAAATTATGAGTGCGGGCAGCGGCATTACGCATAGCGAGGTGAATGCCAATACGGATATTCCAGTAGCTTTTTTACAAATTTGGATACTCCCTGAAACAAAAAATACCACCCCCACCTACGAACAAAAAACCCTGGATACAGCCGTTCGCAACCACCTGGTTACGATTGTGGCTCCTGATAATCCCAAGGCGCTGCATATTAATCAACAATGTTGGATTACCCTGCTTACTGCCGATTCGCAGCGCCAATTTACTTACCATACCCATCGCCCAGGTATGGGGCTATATGTATTTGTGATTAGCGGTTCGGTGGTGATTAACGACGAAACCCTGCTCGAGCGGGATGGAGGTGGATGGATGGATACCGAATTATTTTCCATCATCACCCAAACCGATGCGAAAATATTAATGTTGGAAGTGCCTGTTTAAATTTTTATTATGATTCAGCATCGTTCAATTAAAAAAATTTTATGGGGTCAGCCATATGATATGGGTGGATTTCCCATTCGCCAGCCATTACCTTCACTAGGGGTTGATCAAATAGACCCTTTTTTATTACTGCACCATGCTCGGTTGGATGTTTCAGCAGATATTCCTGTTTCTGAGCAAGGGGTAGGTCCGCACCCCCATCGTGGATTTTCGCCAGTTACTTTTTTATTCGAGGGCGGCGTTCATCATAGAGATAGTGCCGGAAATGATAGTTGTGTGTATGCAGGCGGTGTTCAGTGGATGAATGCCGGAAGCGGACTGATACACAGCGAGCGACCACCGCAGGATATTCAGGCAAGAGGAGGCGTGCAGGAGTTGATTCAGTTATGGATAAACACAACGGCTCAAAATAAAATGGATGCACCGCTATATATTCCGGTTGCTGCTGAACAAATGCCGGTGATATCGTTCAACAATACATCGTCTTCCATTCGAGTAGTTGCCGGCGAGTTGAATGGTGTCAAGGGTGCCATTGAACCCCTTTTCCCCATGCAGGCTTTTATGGGACAAATGGAAACAGGGGAATCTTATTTTTTTCCTATACCCAATAACCACGTGGCGCTTTTATATGTATTAAGCGGAAAACTACAATTAGGCAACAACTCCGATCAAATAGTTGCTGATTTTGAAGCGGCCTGGATGTATGAAGATGGAGAGGGTATTGATGTATCTGTTTTAAAAAATGCCCGTTTCTTATTGGTCACCGGCCAGCCACTGAACGAACCCGTCGCTTCTCGTGGACCGTTTGTGATGAATACCCAAGCCGATTTGCTGCAGGCCTTTAAAGATTATCAAGCGGGGAAGATGGGGGAATTAGTAGAATAAATTCAAAGGTATATGAATCTTCAAAAGTTGATAAAGTAATGGTGTATTTTTGCATGCTCTGAACATCAGCTGCCAATAGTTGTTTGTTAAAAGAGAAGAATTAAATATGCAAATTGAAATCATATCGGGCAGCCCCAGAAAAGAAAGTGTAACCTTTCGGGTAGCACTGCACCTTCAGCAACAAATAAGTAGTAGTTCGCCCCACACCGTAAACATCATAGATGTTCGCGAATGGAATTTCCCACTTTTACAGGAGGTAATTTCCAGTCCCGAAGCTGCCCCAGAACACCTACAGCCACTGGCTAAGCGGATGTTTGCTGCGCAGGCATTTATCCTTGTTACCCCCGAATACAACGGCACTTATACTGCGGCTCTCAAAAACCTGCTCGATCATTTTCCCAAGCAGTCTCATAAGGCTTTTGGCGTAGTAACCGCATCACCCGGAGCTATGGGCGGCATGCGGGCAAGTCAGCAAATGTTGTTATTAATACCTGCTCTGTTTGGCGTTGCTTGTCCTAACATGCTGATAGTGCCCTCAGTGGACAAAAAATTTGCCCCCGACGGACAGTTAATCGACCTTGGCTATGCAAAGGCAGTGGAGACTTTTACCCGGGAGTGGTTATGGCTGGCCGAGCGTTTACAGGGGTAAGGATATTTAATAGAAAATAACGGCAATAAGTTGGTAACTTTGTTCCTTCCTATTTTGGAATCACCTTCATGAGCGATGATATCAAACACGAATGTGGCCTGGCCTACATTCGACTGAGAAAGCCCTTTTCGTATTACCTGCAAAAGCATGGTTCTGCAACCTACGGGTTAAGTAAGCTGTACCTGTTAATGGAGAAGCAGCACAACCGGGGGCAAGATGGTGCAGGACTGGCCGTAGTTAAGCTCGACACCCAACCCGGCAATCCCTTTTTACATCGCATGCGCAGCAATGCCCAACAGCCGATTGCGGATTTGTTTTTTAAGATCGGACAAGAAGTTGCCGAACTAGAAAAATACCAACCCGACATCAAACAGCATCCCGGATTAATGAAGGGGCACCTGCCTTTTATGGGTGAGTTATTGCTGGGGCATTTGCGCTATGGAACCCAGGGAAAGAATAATGTAGAATATTGTCACCCCTTTTTAAAAAGAGACCTAGTACCCGGAAAAAATCTGGCGCTGGCGGGCAATTTTAACCTGGTGAATACAGACGAATTATTTGATCTGATCAATATCAATCCCGGAGATTTTCAAAAGCAAAGTGATTTGGCGGCGATGTTAGAAGTATTGCATCATTTTTTGGTACAGGATGAAGAACTGCATCCCAATGCGGCAGATGTGGCCAAGGTGCTCCGTAAGGCAACGCCCTTATTTGATGGGGGCTTTACTATTGGCGGGTTATTGGGCAATGGACATTCGTTTGTAATGCGCGATGCACATGGAATAAGACCGGCTTATTATTATATTAACGATGAAGTGATAGTGGCTGCCAGTGAGCGGGCAGCTATTCGCACTACATTTAATGTGGGTGAAAATGAAGTGCTGGAGTTAATGCCCGGAATGGCTTTGTTGGTAGATGATGCTGGCAATTATAGTTGTGAGCAAATACTCGAACCCAAAGAAAGAAGGGCCTGCAGTTTTGAGCGCATCTATTTTTCAAGGGGCAGTGATGAAAAAATTTATCGGGAGCGGATTGCACTTGGGCATCACCTGAGTAAAACTGTGCTGGAGAGTATTGACTACGATTTAAAGAATACTATTTTTAGTTATATACCCAATACTGCCGAAGTAGCATTTTATGGACTGGTAAAGGGGATGGAAGAATACCTGAATAAAATTAAGGTAGAACGCATCCTCAGCTGGGGCAATGATATCACGCCCGATCGGCTGGAACAAATGGTGAATCGAAAAATTCGGCAAGAAAAAATTGCCATCAAAGATGTAAAGCTGCGCACGTTTATTACGGAAGACAGTAATCGAAATGAGATGGTGCAGCATGTGTATGATGTAACCTATGGTACGGTTCGCAGATATGAAGATACCTTGGTGGTGATAGATGACAGTATTGTGCGAGGAACCACTTTGCGGGAGAGTATAGTACGCATGTTATTGCGATTAGATCCCAAGAAAATAATAGTAGTATCTTCTGCCCCCCAAATCCGCTATCCCGATTGTTATGGAATTGATATGAGTAAGCTGGGCGACTTTATTGCCTTTCGGGCGGCTATTGCCTTGCTGAAGGATACGCAACAAGAGCATATTCTCATGGAAATCACCAATCGAATCCACGAATTACAACGCAACAATCAATTGCATACCGAAAATGTAGTGCGGCAATTGTATAAGCCATTTTCAACGGAAGAGATATCCAATAAAATTGCCGAGCTGATAACACCTGCGGGCACTACCATACCCATACAGGTAATTTACCAAACCATCGAAGATCTGCACGTGAGCTGCCCCACCAACACCGGAGACTGGTACTTTACGGGCAACTATCCTACTCCTGGTGGCAATCGGGTAGTAAATCAAGCTTTCCTCAATTATATGGAGGGTAAGAATGTACGCGGATACTAAGGCCAGCGTGAGAGTGGGATTGAGTGTGATTTATACATGTTCCCCGTTTAGTCTCCAAGCGCAAGCGAGGGACTGAACGGTAGGTTAGCAGTATGTTATTTATGAATGTAATTTTACTACGCCCAGGCCCACTACGCGGCAGGTTAGCAGTATATCAAGTTTCGTGAGTGTTATTTATAGATTTTCTTGTTCTCAACCCAGTAAAATATTCCCACACTCAAACTCACACTCACTCTGTTTTTTGTTCTCCGTTTAGTACGCCCTGGCTTTCATGCTAACACTGTTCTTAATTCGGGAATGAATTGGAGTTGTTTTTGAGGCAGAAGTTTAAGTTATCATCCTCATAAACTTCTGCAGCTTTAGCCAATGCGCTTAATTGTATGGTGTCGTTCGTTGATAAAGCGTTTTCGCCCTTAGTCATGAGCGTATATAACAATGCCATAGCTTCTTGATATTCTTTTTCTGAAGTGATTTTGTTTGTCATCTTTTTGTTTTTTGCAAGGAATAGTAACTGCATCACATTTTTCATTACCACCATAGGTTATTCCTAAACAAAATTAATAACATAGAATCGGAACAAAAAAAATATACATATCCTTTCTCAAATCCTATAACAAAACGCATTAATATTCATCCCCGCACCCACAGAGGCGAAAACCACGATATCGCCGGGGTGTAGTTGGTGTTCGGGCATGGCTCCGTTGAGTACCTGGTCGTATAGGGTGGGGATGGTGGCTACGGAGCTGTTGCCGAGTTGGTGGATGCTCATGGGCATGATATGCGGGGGGATGGTGCTTTCGCCGTATAGTTTGTATAAGGCTTTGATAAAGCCCTCATCCATTTTTTCATTGGCTTGGTGCAGAAAAAATTTCTTTACATCGGTTAAGGCGATGCCGGCTTTTTGGATGCAATCCTGCATAGCCAAGGGCACGTGCTTGATGGCATATTCGTACACTTTTCTTCCCCTCATTTTAATGTAGTGGGTATCTGCCGAGCGATCGGGGTTATAGGAGCATCCGTAGGATATATAAAAGGTTTCATCGGCGCAATCGCTTTGTGCGCTGGAGGATAAGATGCCGCTGCCTCCTTCCTGGTAAGGTTTTCCCTCGATGATAGCAGCTCCGGCTCCATCACTAAAAATCATACTGTCTCTGTCGAATGGGTCGATAACGCGACTGAGGGTTTCGGCACCTATTACCAAACATCTTTTGGCTATGCCTGCGCGGATATAGGCATCGGCTTGTAAAACGCCTTGTATCCAACCGGGACAACCAAAAATAATATCATAGGCCACGCAGGCGGGGTTTTTAATACCCAGCAGTTTTTTAACGCGGGCTGCGAGGGCGGGTACAAGATCAGACTGGTGAGATCCGGTAGGAACGTCGCCAAAGTTATGGGCAAAAATCAGTTGGTCGATGGTTTCGGGGTCGATGCCGGCGTTGTCGATTGCGCGTTGGGCAGCCAGAGTGCCGAGTTGGGAGGTGGTGAGATTATCACTGGCAAAGCGGCGTTCTTTTATGCCGGTGATTTGTTGAAACTGCTGAATAATTTTTTCGGGTGGGGTAGCAATTGGTTGTTGATATTCATCAAAAAAAGAATGCTGCAAAAAATGCGCATTGGGTACTTGCCGGGTGGGAATATAACTCCCTATTCCGGTGATAACTGTTTGGGTGGATGGCATACAATCTAATTAGTATTCATAATCGTCTTTTACCGTATTCTCAGCTACTAATAAGATAGCCATTTATAATTCCGGCAACAACCATATACATAATAAATATACGAATTGGAAGCCCAAACAAATCCAGCATAAAACGGCAAAATGCTGCAAAGTCCAAATTCCTTTATTGATAATCAATCGATTAGATATTTTTTGACCCTAAAAATATGCGACATGTCGTAAAACTATATTCATCATATTACATCTTCATAGTAACACATCCTTTTCGGAACAGTCCGCTGTATTTCGGTAGGGAGGATTATTGTAACCAAAACCAGCTTTTAAAAAATGAAATCGATTTTTCAACGGATTGATTATTGGCTTCAATCCATTTTTGTTGTAGAAAAGCCAGCTCATATTCATAAATCTATACAAGCGGAGGAAGTGATGGAACTGTACCAGCAATTTCGGGATGATGAAAAAGGCTTGGCCTTATCTATTCGAAGCTTATTGGAGGAGCGCTTAACGGGCAAGGTTACAGATAAGGATATCAACTATTGCATTCGTTGGGCGAAGGAGTTTGCTATGCAGGATGTGTAGGGTTAGATTGATGGGATACTGAAATGCGTTTGAAAAATGTTTCAGTAGGCGCCCAATATTCGATAAATTAAATCAATCAAGTAACTTAATTATATCATATCATTACTGTGTGAGTAAGCAATCAGTTCGGCGCGATTGCGCACTTCGAATTTTCTGCATAATTCACTAAGGTTTTTTTCTATGGTGGACTTAGAAACAAACATTTCTTTAGCTACTTCTGTTATAGTTTTTCCATTTGCTAACATCCTAATAATTTTGCATTCTCTTTTGGTAATTACTTTTTCAAGGGCTTCGAACTGCTGCATTTTTTCAACCAAGGTTTCAATACCGGGCCCGCTCGCCTGAAAATATTTATTCCCGGGATGGGGCATTCGGGGGTTGCGCTTGTAAGTGCCAATTACCTCAACCACTTTACCCTTCAATGATTTATGTACTTTCACACTCTCCAGTAGAGCAACTTCCTCTCCCTGCTTGCTGAATTTTTTGCATTCAGTGGTGCAGGAGTACTCCAAAAGGTTCGACGATTTACTTAAAATAAATGCCAGTGCCTGGTTATTCATTTCCTTAATAAATTCTTTGTGGTCGGGCGTAGTAATTTCAACCAGCAAATGCATACTGATTTCTTCGTTCGCATATCCTAATAACTCCATCCACCCTTGTGCATACAAGATTTTTTTGGTTTTCAGAGAATACACAAAGGTGGCTTCGTCTGAAAAACAAGGTATGTTAGCAAAGCGTAAATTCTTTGCAGTTGGCTTTGGTTGAAAGGGCTCTTTTGAAAGAAAGGTTTCGTAAAGGTGCATGGGTTAATAAGTTAATAGTGATAACTTATCCTTTCGATGCTTAGTGGGGGCCAATACAACTGGGGGATATAAATTTTACTCGCAAGTGAAAATAAGTTAATTTATGCCTAAGTATTTGTGAACATTTTTGTATGTGTATAAGCTGTGAATAGGGTGTAGCGTGCAATCTCCCACTGTTGGTTACGGCAGGTATATAAACACAACTTGCTTAAATATTCCTGATAAAATAATAGCTGCCAAACGTTATTACCGAAAGCAGATTTTGGGCCAGAAAACGCTAATATAGCCTATCAAATTCATCCCCTTTTGTAATTTTTTACCGGATGTCCGTGTTCGAATAATGCAGAAAATGGCAAAAATGGAAAATTAGAGCCTTGTAAATCAATGATTTATAAAAGTAAATTACGGGTTTCCGTATTTATTTTTTTGAAATGCTTGAAA
>CAIUKP010000002.1 GCA_903899675.1 uncultured Bacteroidota bacterium
ACGCAAGGTATATAATGGTGTGGTAAACGGCACATTACCTATAGATCCAAAATTTGATAAAAATTATCCCGAATATCAGAAAATTGATAAGGTTGCCGATCATATGATTACCCGCATTCTTTTTGCGGGATTATATATTGGATTTTACCTGGTTTTTGCCGGTCATTGGGCGCTTTATCTCCTCCTGCCAATCCATTTTCTCATGGGGCCAGTGCAGGGAGCTATCGTAAACTGGGCTGGACATAAATATGGCTATCGCAATTTCCCACAAGAAAAAGACCAATCGAAAAATACCTTACTGGTAGATTTTCTGATGCTGGGCGAACTTTTTCAAAATAACCACCACCATGCTGCCGCTCGGGCTAATTTCGCCAGTAAATGGTGGGAGATTGATCCGGTATATCCTATTATCAAAATATTTGATAAAATAGGGATGATCCGACTGGTTAAAAATACCCCCTCCGTTTAAGTTGACTTAGCTTGCAAACAGCAAAATTTGATTATTTAATTTATTAATCGTAATTTTACGATTAATAAGGTATATGAAATCACCCGAGTACACATCAACCGCTATTACCCTGGCAGCCTTTGCCAAAGCATTGGCCCATCCTGCCCGCGCTTCCATCCTCCAATTACTACTTAAAAAGAAATCCTGTATCTGCGGAAGTATAGTAGATGAATTGCCCTTATCGCAAAGTACCGTTTCGCAACACTTAAAAGAATTGAAAGAGGCCGGACTCATTAAAGGAGAAATTGAAGGAGTATCCGTTTGCTACTGTATCAATGAAAAAGTATGGAACCACGCTGCTCAGTTAATGCAAAGTTTTTTTTCTGAAACCAGCAAACAAAGCGCCTGCTGCTAATAAATCTACTTACTATAAAAAACACTATATATGTCTACCGATGAACAACTGAAAGAATTAGTGAAAAGCAAATACAGTGAAATCGCACTACAAGATAAAGCAACGAATGCTGCTTCCTGTTGCGGGGCGGGTGAATGTTCCACGGAAGTGTATAATATTATGAGCGACGACTATACCCAACTAAGCGGCTATCACGCAGAGGCAGATTTGGGCTTGGGTTGCGGACTTCCAACTGCATTTGCACGAATCAAAAAAGGAGATGTGGTGATAGACCTGGGAAGTGGGGCGGGAAACGATTGCTTTATTGCACGGCACGAAACGGGAGAAAGCGGAAAAGTTATTGGTATTGATTTTACGCCTGCCATGATTGAACGGGCCAGGATAAATGCAGATGCCCGAGGCTTTAACAATGTTGAATTTAGGCAGGGTGACATCGAGCAAATGCCGGTGGGTGCAGGAATAGCAGATGTAATTGTAAGTAATTGCGTACTGAATCTGGTACCCAACAAAAAGAATGTGTTCAAAGATATTTTCCGCGTACTAAAGCCTGGGGGGCACTTCAGCATCAGTGATGTGGTTTTGATTGGCGACTTACCAGAAAACCTGCAAAAAGATGCCGAAATGTATGCGGGTTGCGTTGCAGGAGCCATACAAAAAAATGATTATCTGCAAATGATTCGTGAAACCGGCTTTCAAGAAATTACCCTACAAAAAGAAAAGCCCATTCATATCCCTGCAGATATCCTTCAACACTATTTATCGGAAAAGGAAATTGCTGAATTTCAATCTGGCAACACCGGAATTTTTAGCATCACCGTATTTGCAAAAAAACCATTTGAAAATAATCAACCCACTTGCCAACCCGGCAGCGGATGCTGTTAAATTCATTTAGCATGAAGAAAGTATTAGTACTCTGCACCGGAAATAGCTGCAGAAGCCAAATCGCCCATGGCTATTTACAACATTTTGCCGGCAACCGCGCCGAAATATATAGTGCCGGCGTTGAAACCCATGGCGTAAACCCCAAGGCCATCGCCACCATGCAGGCGGATGGGATTGATATATCTCAACATACCTCCAACCACATCAACGAATACCTCGGTATTCCCTTCGATTTCGTGATAACGGTTTGCGACCATGCTAAAGAACAATGTCCCATTCTTCCCGGTCACGCAACCACCTTTCACCATAACTTTCCCGACCCCGCAAAAGCATCCGGCACAGAAGAAGAAATTACCGAAGCATTTGCGGCAGTAAGAAATATGATACGCGAATACTGTAAAACCTTTGTAGAAGAACATCTCCCCAACTAGACAAATGAATTGGCCTATTTGTTGTTCAAAATAATCTGCTCGTATAAAGTCTGTATAGTTTTTCTAATAACGGTATTGAGTCCATTCGAATACCCGGGAGGGCATCCATTACTGATTACAACGATTCCATATTTCTTTTTCGGATTAAAAAACATCGCACTGTATAATCCATAGGCCGAGCCCGTATGCCCCCGCATAATCTCCCCGGGAATTATGTTATCCACCGTTTCTATTGCAAATCCATAACCCAAACTTCCACTTGCGGGCGTTTGCATGATCTTGGCACTTGAACTCTTTAATATACGCGTACCTTTTGCTTTGCCCAGTCTACTATGCATCAGCATATACTTTGCTAAATCTGTTGCCGATATTTTCATGCCGCCTGTAGGTGAAAAAATAGGAGTAGTGTATCCCAATACATACTTGGCAACTTCTTTCGTTCGGGAAGCATAGGCCCCGGGGGAAAGTACAAACCTGGCAGAATCGGCTCTATACTCATAAATACTGGCGAGTCTGGCAGTATCTAATTCATCCAAATTATATCCCCCATATATTTGCAAAGGAGACAATATATGATTCACTACATACTGATCAAATCGCTCTCCGGATACCCTCTCAATAATAGCCCCAATCATATTATAATTAAGATTGCAGTAATCATAATGAGTGCCCGGTTCGTATTTACTATAACACCTGGCCCATTGTGCCGACTTAGCCGGGTTAATCGAATCTAGCGAAAAATAGCCCTGACTATCATTAATAGAAGAAAGGTGCTGCATCATCAATCGCAAAGTGATTACCTTATCTGGATAAGCCGGATTGCGCAAGGGGAAACCAATTAATTCACTCACATCCTGATCCAACGATAATTTACCTTGCTCATATAACTGCATAATACTGGTTGCAGAAAATGACTTTGAAATGGATGCGATTCGAAACAGACAATCATCGGTTAGCGGAATACCTCTTTCAATATTTTTGAGTCCGGCCGAATTCGCATATACTACCTGATTATGCTTTACTACCGCAACGGAAATGCCAGCAGCTGGTGATTCACGGATTATTACCTCCAGTAAGGAATCCATTTTCGCCTGCTGAGCAAATAAAAAGTGAGGGCAGCATATACTGTTGAGGGTAACGTAAACAAAAAATAGTAAGTGTCTTTTCATCCCCTGAAATTACTAAATCGATTTGAAAAAGGGAGTATACATTGATTGATTTGCCAGTTCTTTGTAGGTATCAAAAATAGTAATCGTTCATTTCAACAGGGAAAGGACCCGAAAAAATAATCGGAATTAAAGTATATTTGATACAAACAAAAAATCATGAAAAACAGGTGGCTAAAAATCTTGCTGGCATTAGTAGGCATATTGCTAATAGTGATGATATATAATACATTACGTGCCCCCAAACCGCTACCCGATCAGGCCACTGCGCCAATACCTGTTATCAGCGATTCTGCCGCCATCCACCTGAGTAAAGCCATTCAGATAAAAACGATTTCTAAAGGAGATACCCTGCCTATAGATACTGCCGAATTTGTTGCGTTTCGATTATTGCTTGAAAAAAGCTATCCGTTGGTTCATCATCAATTAACCAGACAAACCTTTAATGAATTCAGCTATGTGTTTACCTGGAAAGGGAAAAACACCGCCCTCGCCCCCTATGTTTTAATGGCACATATGGACGTGGTGCCCGTGGAAGCAGTAGCAGAAAAAAACTGGTCGGTTCCAAGTTTTAGTGGGACAATAAAAAATGATACCATCTGGGGCAGAGGGGCTGTAGACGATAAAGTAGCTGTTATTGCTATTCTTGAGTCGGTAGAAAAATTATTAGAAAAGGGATATACCCCAGACCGAACCATTTACATTTCTTTGGGCCATGATGAAGAAGTATCGGGAAAAAGCGGAGCGAAGGTAATCAGTGCCTGGTTTAAAGAACAAGGCATTAAACCTGCACTGGTATTAGATGAAGGCGGACAAATAGATTTGCAACATTTTAAAAGTGTTCAGCGTCCGGTAGCGGTAGTGGCAACTGGAGAGAAGGGATATATGAACATCGACCTGACCGTTGAAATTCCCGGAGGGCACTCCTCCATGCCCGCAAAAGAAACGGCGATAGATGTGTTGAATAAGGCCATCCTGCAAATTAGGGCTAGAAAATTGCCAGGAGAAATGATAGAGCCCGTTCAAGAATTGGTACACAGAACCAGTGCATATGAATCGTTTTTTACCCGGATGGTTACCAATAACCTCTGGCTCACGAAAAAACTGGTGATTGCTCAACTGGAAAAAACAAAAGAAACAAATGCCATGGTGCACACTACGCTGGTACCTACTATTGTTCAGGCCGGCATCAAAGACAATGTAATCCCCACTGTAGCCAAAGCAACTTTTAACAGTAGAATTCTACCCGGGCAAACCAGCGATGAAATAGTTCAATTTGTTAAGGAAGCCGTAAACGATGAACGCGTTGTGATAAAAAAACAAACGATTTCATTGATGGAACCCTCTTCATTCACCCCACATACGCATCCTGCCTTTTTACAAATTGAAAATATTATTCGCAAATCGGTTCCAAAAGTAGTGGTTTCTCCTTTTTTGATGATTGGCGCAACTGACTCAAGATATTTCAGAAGCTTTAGTGATGCAGTTCTTAATTTCTCTGCCGTGCAAGACGTTAAAGGGTATCATGGAATTGATGAAAGAATTGGCATTAACGACCTAAACCGAATGATATACTTCTATCAGCAATTACTACAAGGCAAATAAAAAAAATGGTCGATTACTTTTATGCTTCAGCATCGAAAATATGGGCGTTATGCTATCACTCAAATGCATTCGTTTTTTTGTTAGTTTGATTGCTCTTGAACAAACAAAAAAGCAGCCCGTTTTGTTAGTTTTTTAATTAGGACGCTCCTAAAAGATTGTTAATCAGGCCAGTTATTATTTTTCTATACTAACTTTGTACTTTATTATTGCTATGCGGCCAGACTATCCTACTAAATTATTCAGCGACAAAGGCGATACATTCTGCTGCCTGATGCGCTCTTTGGCCATCCTGTCTTAGCCCATCTTCTTTTTAGGAGTTCATAACGAACCACATGTATTCTCTTTACCCTCCAGAAGGCGGGTATAATAAATTAATCAATTTGTATTTATCAGCAATATGCAAAAGCTACATACCCTTTTAGAAAAAATTGAACAACGCTCTGAACATTATATTGGCTATCCTACCTCAATAGATTATAACTACGAAGAGCTCTATCCCTTTCTCAATTATAGTCTGAACAATGTAGGTGACCCATATTTAGAGTCGAACGACATGCATACAAAAGAATTTGAAAGGGAAGTAATTGAATTCTTTTCCAAACTATTCAATGCGCCGGCAGATAATCATTGGGGATATGTTACCAATGGAGGTTCAGAAGGTAATTTATATGGCTTATATCTGGCCAGAGAGCTCTATCCCAATGGAATGGTATACTACACAGAGAGTACCCACTACAGCGTGCAAAAAAATATTCATTTGTTGAATATGGATAGTATCGTAATCCGCTCACAAGCCAATGGAGAAATGGATTACGATGATTTGGAAGTTACTTTACAAATGAATCGACATCGGCCTGTAATCATCCTCGCAAATATTGGTACTACCATGACGGAGGCGAAAGATCATGTGCCAACCATAAAAGAATGCTTGAAAAAATATGCCATCAAAAGTTCTTATATACATTGCGATGCAGCCTTAGCAGGTGTTTACCTTTCTTTACTCGGCGACCATTCTTTCGATTTTGAAAATGGCGCCGATAGCATTGCCTTTAGCGGACATAAATTTTTAGGCTCCCCAATTACTTGCGGAGTTGTTTTGGTAAGAAAATCATATAAAGACAGAATTGGCAAGTCGATTCCTTATATCGGAACTTTAGATACTACCATCAGTGGATCTAGAAGCGGTATTAATGCACTAATCATCTGGTACAGTATTCAAAAATGGGGGGAAGAAGGTTTATTAAAGAGAGCGCAGGCATGCATTGAAAACGCACACTACCTGGCAGAAGAACTCAATCAAATTGGCGTCAAAGCCTGGTATAACCAAAACGCATTTACGGTAGTTTTTCCAAAACCTTCTCCAGCCATCTGTAAAAAATGGCAACTCGCTACTGAAAACGAGATAGCACATATTATTTGTATGCCCGGTATTACCAAAGAAAAACTGGATGAATTTGTTGTAGACCTGATGCCGGTAGCTACGCTCAGTATGTATGCAATAGGATTATGAAATTTTTTCGATAGTATAAAAAGGTAAACAAGCAAAACTTGAAGAATAATCGGCTATTTTTATTAATAGCCTATTCCTTACATTTGTTCTGTTATGCAATCCATTACGCATCCTTTTTTTCTGTTGCCTTTTTCAATTGGCCTGTTGGGACTATTAACAGCGGTAATTTTGTTCTGGACAAACCGGGAAAATATCCTGGCTGCCAGACTATTAGCAGGGGTACTCACTGCCATCTCTATATTACTTGTAGGAAATTCGTTATACCTCACTAATTTTTTTCTCAAGTTTCCCCATCTCTATCGTTTAGTGTCGGCCATTTCTTTTTGTGTAGGCCCCTTATCCTTCTTATATGTAAGAACCAGCCTTACCCAATCGTATCGCTTGCAAAAAAAAGACCTGCTATTTTTTATTCCGGCAGTGTTGTATCAATTACACAGAATACCATTTCTATTTTTGGATAAACAATCAAAATTGTTGATTATTCAAAATGCTTTAACAGAAACTAAAAATATTGCTGCCGAGCCCGAAGGATGGTTGCCTGTTGGATGGGCTGCGATATTTCGGATAATAGTAGGGATGGGTTTTATACTGTTACAGTTGAGCATCCTTCATAAATGGAAGCAGCAATTAAAGAAGGTTCCGGATATTTTGAACGCCAATACTGAGCAAATCAAATGGCTTAACTGGTATACTGTGGTTATGTTGATTACGTTTGGCGTATTGTTACTGGAAATGTTTTTACACTTGTTGGGAAGTTATACGCTGGGATTTATCATTGTACTTACCATTGGATTAAATATCCTGTTTATTACCATTTACTTATTTACTAAGCCTACTATTCTCTACGGCTTGAAGGGGTGGATACATTCAACAACGGATGAAGCAACAGTTCTTATTGCTACTGACGAGGCAAAGCCAATCGTAAAAAGAACGTTTTTAACTGCTATCGAAGGGAAAGAATACAAGCAAATAATCGAAAGCCATTTTGCAGAAAAAAATCCTTTTTGCCTGCCTGGATATAGCATACGTGATTTATCGATTGGAGTAAACATTCCTGTATATCAACTGTCGGCTTTTGTGAATCAGGAATATGGGAAAAACTTCAGTGAATGGATAAACGACCATCGTTTCTTGTTTTTACAAAAAATGGTAGCGGAGAATGGCGACTTTCATTTGTACACTTTAGAGGCTTTGGGAAAATTGGCAGGATTTAATTCGAGAACTTCCTTTATTTCAGCCATCAAAAATAGAACCGGCAAAACGCCCTCTGAATATTTCCTAAAAAAATAGTGTTTATACAATGCTGTTAGGCTGTATAGCGCTCTATTTCAATATTAAAACGAATATTGAAACATCCACATAAACGTCATGCCCTGATTATCTTTTAGGCCTAAGTATTGAGTAGACTTATGCGTTAGCTCTATGCCGGTTGATACGGTTTTATTGATGTCCCAAATAACATTACCAAAAAAGGTACTGTTTTTCCAAACGCCTGCTCCCATTAAATCTTGCTTATTACATTCATCCTGTCCATACCCGAACCTACTTTGCAGATTTTTTTGCCAGAAATAAGTGGCTTCCGTCCAGAAACCATTGCTTCGTATTTCTTTATCGTTTGGGCCTTTGGTAGTTTGCATAATGGCTCCTAAATAGTTGCCAAGTGCTTGCCCGGAATATACTTCTCCCTGAATTCCGAATCGTTTTCCTAACCGAAAAGCGTACTCGCCGCATATACCATTCACTTGTGGTTTATTAATGCGGGTATTAACTATTCCACCCCCCAGGGTGTCATTTTTAAATACTCGATAGCTTCCCGTTATGCCCGAAATGGCTAATTCAACTGCGTTGTAGGGTACCCAGGCACTTGGGTCCTTACCAGTTTCGTACTTAACAGCCCACTCAAAATTAGGAACACCATTGTTTTCGGAATTATTCCTGAGGTCTTTAGAAAAGTAGGTTGAAACCGGCTGAGAGGCGGCGACTGTAATAGAGAGTTTACTGTTTTTTCCCGTTTCAATATATCGGGTCGCCCGCAGCTGACCTCTGGAGCTATTTCCGGTGCATCCGGAAGCTGCTAGGGCAAAGTAACCATCAATCATGTTGGGTATTCGCTCGGCAAAAACATCCACCTGTTGCCCTACCGCAAACCTCCACTGATCATTCTTCATATCCACATACAGTAAAGCGGGCAACAAGCCATAAGCAGGATCAGCCAAATCGCGAATCACATAAAAAACCATTTTTGTACCCAGCTTAAATGAACCCAGTTTAGGCCCATCGGCAGCCAGATAAATAGTGCTGGCACGGGCATTGAGATCAAAAGTTCCTTCTACCCCTGTACCATCTTTCGGCAAAAACAAAAAGGCAGTTCCAGTACTAGGAGCTGGTCTGCGATTGGTAAGCAGCATCGTAGTTTTTAAGTTGGCTCCAAAAAAAACATGCACCGAACTATCAGCTAAACTGAGGATGGGCTTAGGACTTTGCGAAAACCCTTGGGCATAGCAAGCAAGCAAGCAATAACAAGTGATGATATATTTTTTCATGCCTAAGTGGGTATGAATGTTTGTATTTGGGTTAATTGCTGCTTACAAAATAATCAGAGCTGGTTATTGGGCACTTTGTACCAGTCTGGCCATTGTTTTTTGTTGGCTAACACTTAAAGGCTTTTTATAACCAATTTCGTGGTGATGATCACTCATAGTAACTGGTGAATAGGCAATAGGTGAATTTAATTTAAATATAGACTTCCCTTCTTTAATGGTTTCAACCACTTTTATTCCAGCAAGTGAGGCTGGTAGCACTTTCAGGGGATTTTGATCGAGCATAACAAAATCAGCCACCTTACCAACTTGAAGGGTCCCTTTACTTTTTTCCTCCTTAATTTGATAGGCAGCGGCTGAAGTAACTGCTTGCAATGCCTGATAGGGAGAAATTCGCTGATCGGCACCTATCAATTTTCCAGTGTTGGTTACTCTATTTACCGCAGCCGATATCAAGGGCATAATCATAGGGGCAGAAATGGGCGCATCATGAGAAAGCGTGAAAGGAACGCCCGCTTTTAACATAGACTGCATTGCCATTCCATTGGAAGCGCGTTTTGCTCCCCATAAAATTTCTATCTCATCCCCCTGCACATATAAGGCAATGGATAAGAAAGAAGGAATAGCACCTACGGCTTTCATTCTGGCAATCTGATCGGGCCGTGCATAACCACAATGAACAAAAACCGGTCTATGGTCACTCATGCCATGTTTTTTAACGGCAGCTTCAATTGCTCTCAAAGCCTGCTCTATAGCCTCATCACCCATCACATGCATATTGATTTGCATATTGGTTTTCCAATACTTATCAAAAAACGAAAAAATTACTGAATCCGGTATCTGTCCATATCCTTTAAAGCCGGGGGCTCTTCCGGGCGGAGGAGAGGTAAACGCCTCCGACATCCAGGCCAATGCCGGGCTGCCGTCTAACCAAAATTTTATTCCCCCCAATCTTACCCGATTTATATATCGCTTATCTAAGTCTACCCGATCGCTCAGTAGCTTGGTCGCGTTGCCAGTTGCAGTGGATGAATAAGATTCGCCTACTCCATACGCTGCATTAACTACATCATCCGTTGCAGATTCTTTAGAAAAAACCACCAAATCTATCGGCAATATTTTCTTTTCAATGGCATTTTCAACAATAGAAATATCGTCTGCTCCTAATCCCAATCCGCATTCCATTGCAGTAGTTTGGCCATTACTGGCCCAAATACGACTAGCTTCTTTTATTACTTTATCGGCAGCTTCACCGGTAAATGCGGGGCGTTGGTTTCTTACATCAATAAGGGCTGTTTCTTCCATAGGCCCTGCAGGCATTTTACTGCCTTTTTCTCTAACGTACTCTCCGCCGGCAGGATCTACTATTTTCTCGTCTATATGTAAAAGTTTCATCAGCGCATGGTTCATAGAGCCGCCATGTCCAGAAGAATGCACAACTAGAACGGGTCTGTCCATGGATATTTTATCTAGTTCATCCGCAGTTGGATGCCGAAGCTCTTTCATTTTCAGCGGAGCGTAGCCCATACCAACAATCCATCCGTCTCCAGGAATCTGAGCAATATGCGATTGCATGCGTTGAATGATTTCCGGAATATCTTTTACGCCAGTTAAGGATTGATCCATCAGGTTCTTTCCATAATAAACCATATGTCCATGTGTATCAATAAAACCGGGAAGCAGTGTTTTACCAGCCAAATCAACCTGAATAACTTTACTGCCTGCTTCCTTTATAGCGGAAGCCTTATCGCCTACAAAAAGAATTTTACCCCCTTTTTCAACGAGAGCTTCGGCATACACGGCAGAATCTCCTTCCATAGTAATGATGTCTCCGTTAAAATAAACCGTAGCGCTATCGGAACCGGAAACCGAATTGTTTTGATTTCCATTACAGGCAAATAAGCCCATTAGACAGAAAATGGCCAAGTATTTTTTCATAACATGATTTTTAGGTTGAACAGATTTCGAACTGTAAAATGGCTTTTTTTAGTGTTTGCAAATATTATATTTTGTTCAAATTTCTTCAATATGAACCATTTATGAAGCTTTTCAGCCTCCCGTTTAATGGATTATGGGGTTGATTGAATTAATGACAGGCCCGCTGACAATTCGGCAAGAGCGGATAGCGGGTTCGATAAAACGGGCCACTCATATAGTTCGCCTACCCTTTTTCAAAAACGCTGTTCCTCAATCCCGTTATTTCTTGTTATAGGATAGTCCGAAGCCAAAGGGATACAAGGGATTTTTCGAGTCGTACGGCAGATCCTCTTTCTGTTGCAATACCGCTTCCATAGAGGAGGGTAATTCGAAAGGCAAATGACCCTGCGGTGAAAATTTTCCAAAAATCAAATCCAGAATCACATTATCCTGACTAGAAAAATCAGCAACCAGGGCTTTACAATCGGCATTGATGGCCGGGATTACTGCAGGACGTTGAAGATTTACCACTACTATAGTAGGCTTTGATTGTATAATTTTCAAAATGTCCGCTTCTTCTTTTTCGTTGAATGCCAGCGACCCCAGGTTGAAAATTCTTTGCAACATATATTTACCCGGCACGGGATTTTTGGGGGTATTGATTTTTAATACACAAACATCTGCATTTTGCAAATCGGTAATCTGCGATTGGTATGCTTTTACTTCCTCATCGTTAAATCCTTGCAGATACACTTTTTTATTCCCGGCCAGGGGTAGCATGTTTTGATCATTTTTTAATAACACCAGCGACTTTTGCTGCGCTTCGATTCCTTTTTTTACAAAAGCGGTTGAGTTTAGAACATTAACCGAAGCCTCATTGATATAGGGATCGTCAAACAAACCCAAATTGAATTTTTCGCGTAGGATTCTCCTTACAGAGCTATCGATTCTGGTTTCGCTGATGGTGCCCGCTTTTACTAACTGAACCACTTCGTCCGGCAACGCCTCACCCCCCAGCATATCACAGCCTGCATTGATAATTTTAGCTACCCGCTCTAACTTACTTAATTTCTCTACCCCATGAGCAGAAGCCGGCTTGATAGTAATTCCTAATAAAGTTGCATCAGAAACCAGTCCCCAATCGGTACATACAATTCCATCAAAATGATACTTATTCCTGAGCAGTCCGGTAATAATATCTTTATTATATCCAAACCCTACATCTTCAGAGGTTTGACCAACCGGAATTCCATAATAAGGCATCACTTGGGCAGCATGTGCCGGAAATGCGCCCTGTTCAAAGGGTATCAAATGATAGGAAAAATTATTCCCCGTGTACCGCTGTTTGCCGGGAGGAAAATGTGCATCATATCCATCCAGCTGAGGGCCTCCGCCGGAAAAATGCTTTACCATACATTCAACAGAGGAGTGTGTAATAGAATCGCCCTGAAAGCCGAGAATATAGGCCTTCGTCATGCGTGCAGCCAATTCGGCATCTTCGCCAAATGTACCATTGATGCGTCCCCACCTAGGTTCCGTAGCCAAGTCGGCCATGGGCGACAATGAAAGGCGGAAACCCAGTGCCAGGTATTCCTGACGGGCAATATCGCCAAATGCCCGTACTAGGTTGGTGTCCCCGGTAGCGGCTAGTCCTAGCGTAGAGCACCATTTAGAAAAGAATGGGGTATAAATACTGGCTCCGGGGGCATTGGGTACGCCATGTCGCGGATCGGTTGCCACGGTAACAGGAATACCTAAGCGGGTTTGCTCGGCCAGCTTTTGAATGGCATTGTGCCATTTCACCATAGCTTCCGGTGAAGGAGATTGTAAGGTATTTACGTGATTCATTTTTTTGGCAAGCACCAAAGTGGAATTAGATTCCAGTATATAAGAGATAGGATTAAAAGGAGACTGAATTTCCTGCAAAGCGCCATCGGGATTCATTCCTGCCATGGTTATGAACATACAGCCTGCTTTTTCTTCCAGTGTCATTTGCTTTAGCAAATCATCTACCCTGACGTCAACCGTTGCACGGCGATCTTCGTAAACATCCACTTTCCCGTTTTTATTTAAGTCGCGAAAAGTAACCCCACCTGTATACAAGGTGGGGGCTTCCACGCCAATAAGCTTTCTGTTTTTAGAAGCAATACTGGCCGAGCGGAAATATATTAAAGTTACAAATAGGAGTATGCCTACTAAAATGGTTAGTAGAAAAATACCGGTATACTTTAGGAATTTTTTCATTGGGGGGGGTATTTGTACGAAAAATAGGGGAGACACTTTTGGAAAGTTCAGAACTTTCCAAAAGTTGTTTAAAAGTTGTTTCCGGCAATTCCTCATCGGGACGAAAAATTGCCTAGGACACAATTTCGGAAAAAATTTATAATAAATTGATTTTTACGTGTTTATACCTAATTTCTCGCCAACATCACTAACCCACCCACTACAGTAAGCACAATCACCACCTTACGAAAAAGCCGCTCATCTAACAACCCAATCAGCTTAATACCAACTGCAAAACCCCCTGCCAATGAGGGAACTAATAGCAGATCGGTACTTAGGGTATTGAGATGGATGTTCTTCCAAACCCAAACCTGAAAAGGAAATTTGAACAGGTTAATGCATAAAAAAATCCACGCTGTGGTACCTATAAAATCATTCTTCGGAGCCTGCATCGCCAAAAAATAAACATTAGCAAACGCCCCTGCCAGATTTCCAATCATAGTGGTAAATCCTGCTAACAAACCAGTAGATGCTGCAAATAAACGATTGTCTGGTATAGCTTGCTTTAACCTAAACTCTATCAACAATACCATCAATACAGTAACTAAAATAATAATAGCCATTATTTTTCGAAACAGCACCTCATCCAGTCGGTTGCCTACCCATACACCCACCAAAATTCCCACCACCATCCAAGGAATCAGTCGAAAAAAATATTTCAATTTAACATGGCGCTTATAATAGATAACCGCAGCAATATCTGCCACACATAAAAGGGGTAATACCACACCAGTTGAACCCTTGCCGCCAAAAACCATAGCCAACAGAGTAACACTTAGCATATCTAACCCTTTCAAGCCTGCTTTACCCATCCCAATAATAAAAGCACCCAATAAGGCAATTATCCATTGCCACTCTGTAAGTGTTAAATAAGCTGGCATCTTTGCAATTTACAGTCAAAACGTTGGAGATAATCAGAAAAATTAGCTAACCAGCAGGAGAATAGAAATCGTTGCGCCCAATAAAATTACCAAGCAAGCGGTTGCGATTACAGGAAAAATTATTTTTCGTCCGGTTCCCAATTGATCAGTAAGTCGAGCTAATCGTTGATAACTGAACAACGTGCTCAAAAAAAGTAACAGCGTAGAAAAGCAAGATAATACGATGCCAATGATATGTGCATTTTCAAACAATGCTGTGCCCGATAAAACCCTTGTCTGATGAATATATTCCATTCCTTTGTCTAAAGCAATTCCGCTTCCCAATAATGCGAGCGTTGTTCTAATCCACGCGAGCTGCGTGCGTTCCAATGCATATAAAGTAGTCTCTAGGGCAGTTTGATTTTTTACAGTCGGCTCTTGCAGTGAATTAGTTTCGTTCTTTTCCATAGGAATAATTTGTTCAATTCTTCTTTCGAATTGATGCAGCGTTTCGGCCATCAATTTTTTTGCTGATGCCAATACCAAATAACCAGGTACTATATACCGTAAGCTTTTTCTCAAACTTTCCGTTGATGCTTAGTTCCCAATCCTTGGGCAATTCCCATCCATATTCAACTCCCAAATCATACAAGCGTAAATGTTCGCTCTTCTCCCATTCCTGCCCGAATCCGGCCGTAAAAATAAGGTGCTCCGTTGCTTTATATAAAGCAGTAACCGAAGTACTGAACGGGCGAACCCTTTCTACAACAGCACCGCCCTCTTCTTTTGCCACTTTAAATTGCTGAATAATTAAATCATTATGTAAGCCCACGGCCCAACGGGGATGAAACCAATAATCATAATCAAACCCCCAAACCGGTACAATCGTATTTTTAAAAGCTCCGGCTGAAGCATTCATGGCAGGAATATGCCCATTCGCCATTAGTATACTAATCCGATGATAGGGATGCCATGCTTCCGATTCCTTTTTTTCTGTAGACTCCTGAGCTACAACTCCCAAACCGGTAAGAACCGCCACTAACAACACACTGATTTTTTTCATAGATCAAAAGAATAGAACTAATAAAATAAGAATGGAACAATACTATTATCTAATGGTCACATAAGCCAATTACTTAGGGTAACTTTTGTTGCGATTTTATAATATTCAACAGATTTGCAATAACCGCTTACCCTCTACCCTAGATTTCCTTACTAGCCAGGGAAATTTAGGAGTAAGTCCCTCATTAAACTACCACAAAAGGTAAGTGCTTTTTATGCTATACTAACGCGTTTTTCAGTAATTTTATTTTTTTTCGACATTAACTCCTTTACTCATGCAAAAACTGCTATTTCAGCTTCTTTTTTCAACCGGTTTTTTGGTAGGATTAGCAGCCTGCTCTAAAGGTGATTCAACCCCTGTTACTCCTGCCCCGGAAGGACTAACACTATCCGCCACCGTTGCAACAGATAGTAGTGGCAATGTATCTTTTGTTGCCAGCGCTAAAAATGCCGTGAGTTACGAGTTTGATTTGGGCAATGGGGTTACTCAAACCTCCAGCAATGGAAGTATCAACTATAAGTATAGTAAAACCGGATTATACCAGGTGAACGTTACCGCTAAAGGTGCAGGCAATCAAACCATTGCAACAGGAACAGATATTGTTGTATTCTTAAAGCTTACTCTCTTCTGGTCAGATGAATTTGATGGAAGCGGAGCTCCTGATGCCACCAAGTGGGGGTATGACGTTGGAGCGGGAGGATGGGGTAACAGTGAACTCCAATATTACACCAATCGAACCGATAATGCCGCTGTTTCCAACGGTACGCTTAAAATAATTGCCAAAAGAGAATCTTTTAGTGGAAGTCCCTATACTTCTGCAAGATTACTTTCTAAAGGAAAATTCTCTTTTCAATATGGCAAAATTGAGTGTCGGGCTAAACTTCCAGCGGATGCTGGAACCTGGCCTGCTTTTTGGATGTTGGGAGATAATATTACCAGCGCAGGATGGCCTGCCTGCGGAGAAATTGATATCATGGAACATAAAGGCAATGATCTGAATAAAATATATGTTGCCCTGCATTATCCTGGACGTTCGGGTGGACAAGCCGTATCCGCCTCTGCATTAAAAAGCAATGTAGCCACAGAATTTCATACCTATACTGCTCTATGGTCACCCGATATAATTCAGTTTTTCTATGATGGCACCCCGCTTTTTAGTACAGGCAATAGCACCACTACCATGCCTTTTAATCAAAAGTTTTTCGTTCTGCTGAATTTGGCAATGGGCGGAACATTTGGTGGTAGCGTAGACCCTCAATTCACTTCAGCGCAATATGAAGTAGATTATGTTCGGGTGTATCGATAGCAGTATCTTTATCTTACCAACCAAATCCAACCCGAAACTGGAGGTCGATTAATCCCCAAATCAATTACATAATAATAGGTTCCTACAGGCAGATTCTTTTGTTGCAAGGTCCCATCCCAGTTAACCGCAGTAGCTTTCGCAGTATATACCAAACGGCCGTTCCTGCTAAAAACAGACACAGTTCCGTTGGGATAAGTATTCCCATTCTCAATCAACCATCGATCATGAATCCCATCGCCATTGGGTGAAAATGAATTGGGAATGCGCAGTTTTTTATACACGCTAATCTGTACATCATCCTGTTGTATGGGACAGCCCAATTTAGAAGTGGCATAGAGGGTGTACCGTATATTATCGGTAGCGCTAACAATCGGCTTTAATAGTTTTGCATCATTCATCCATTGATTGGGCAGCCAATAAAAATCGAGCGGATCACCAGTCACCGAACCTTGTAATATCAATGTGTCGCCCTCGAACATTCCCCTGTCGGGTCCGGCACCTACCCCTAGTTTTGGGTTCACCCGCACCACTACTTCTGCAGAATCTTTACAGCCATACCGATTGGTGAGCATCACCTGATAATTCGTGGTTATAATCGGATGGGCCTTGGGATTAGGGGATGTACTGTCTGACAAACCAGTACTGGGAGTCCACCTGAACTGTCCTTCCCCTTGGGCGCGTAATGCAATCTCTTCTCCTTCACAAATCGTTCCACCGGAACCCGCTGATAAGTAAGTGCCCGGGTAAACTCGAATATAAAAACTATCTGTTCGCTCGCAAGCTCTGTCGGTTAAAATACGCACCTGGTACAATCCCGAATCAGCATAGGTAATATTTTTAATGATCGGATCTTTTACCGAAGCCGTAAATCCATTCGGTCCCTGCCATTGATAGCTGAGGCCAGTTCCTTCTACTGATTGCAAATAAAAATCCGACCCCGCACAACCAAAAAATTTAGTGGGCGCCGTTTGAACCGGCATCGGATTGATATTTACTATGGTGATATTAGACGAGAAACGGCAAGCCGGTGAAGAAGCATTGGCAGCTTCATAAACCATGGCCCTGTATTGATAGCTTCCGCCTGGTGTGTTTTTTCGTAAAAAGTTGGTTGATTGTTCCCCGGGAATATCAGTAAATGTTTTCCCAGTATCCAAACTTAGCTGCCACTGAATCCGAGGCTGAACAAATGAAGTAGGAAGTTGGGCAGCAAATAAAATCGGCTGCTGCACATTTTCACAAATATCTAATTCGCCAACCTGCCTGCCATCAATCTGCGCGGCTATGATAGGGCCACAGGCCCGAAAAGTAATATCATCCAATGCGAAATCATTGCCGCAATTAATCCCGCCCGGTGCATTATTCACGATGCGTAAAATCAACTTCCCTACACCGGCAGGCGCCTGAAATAAAGTGCCGAATTTTTTCCAAACTTTTTGATTTTCTACCGGTAAATCCCCCGTTTGATAACTATGTAATACCGAACCGGATAAATTTTCAATCGTAAAAGTAAGATTCGGCATAACCCCCTTTCCCCCACAACTGGAGGGCCGCAATATATTAGCAATAAAAACTGCCATCTCATAAGTTACTCCGCCACATAATCCCTGAATAGTATCCACATAAAAAGTGTTCGGCTCAGGAGAAGCATTTACAATCATAAATCGGCCGCCTACATCACCGGTATGGTCGCCCACCATCAAATGCCAGGTATTTCCCCAGCAGCCAAACGACATATTGGTAATGGCATACTGCCCGTCATTCGGGCAACCACTTCCCGTATAAATTAAATTGGTAATCCCCGCACGTAAGGGGCCTTTGGGGGTAGCGTCTGACCCAAATGTAACTTTTAGTATGGGATCTCCTAAACTACCGGAACATACCTGTGCAATGCCTACATTAAACAGGCTAATACTCAGTAAAATTCCAAAGATGATTTTTTTCATGTAGTGCCTGTCACCCAAGGTTGACTGCCAACCAGTAAATAATTGATTAAAGATACCTGAATCCGGTCGGCAACAGGGAAATGCTGGTTAATGCATATCTTCAAAGTTGAGGAAGAACTATAGGTCAATTCACTATTTTATTACCCGATCAACAATCAGCTGGCCCACTTTTTTTCCGGCAGCTGCCCCCTGATTTACACTGTTTCTGTAATGGATGCCTCCATACACCCTGCTGATGGAAGCTTCTGCAGCGGCTGCTTCAAAAGAAGTAAAATTTCGTTGCATGCCAATGTAGGCCAGGTCACTGGTATCTAAAAAAGCATAGTTCTTTCCGTATAACTCAGCCAATACGGTTGCTGCAGATGCAGTAATAGTACTGTGCCCACTGGTATATTCTGGGAATGGCGGAGTTTGTAAAAAGGCAATCCAGTTTCTATCAATCAGTTCATTAATCACCGTAACCGGGCGAACTACTGAACTTCTGTATTTCTCATCCCAGCAGGCGATAAAAGCATCATACAATGCCACCGCAGTTAAAGCAAATCCACGTGCCGTTGCTACCGCATCAACCTTACTTTGCTTAGCAGCAATGGCAGCTATCCCCATCCAGTGACCCCCAGGCGTAATTTTTTTATTGCCAAACATCATATGTCCAGAATGTTCTATCACAAAGGGATTGTCGTCCCAATAACGGGCAATGGTTCGCTGCTCTTCTGTTAAATTTTTTCCGATAGTATACACTTCTTTTGCCTCCCGGAAAAACATACTGGCCGTATCGGTGCTATACACAGGTGGCGGTACCGGCTTGCATTGTGATGCCGAATCTAACACCAACGGCTTCATCGTATTCCAACACCACTCAACCCCATCTAAATAATCCGGCGGCGTTGGGCGCCATTTGCCAGGGTCATTGGAGCCCAGGTATTTGGGCTTTCCTCTCGACTTGATATATCCGTCTGTAATAGCTCTTGCCAACACCTGCTTCCCCACGGCTTCTCCAAATGCAACAGATCGTTCGTAGGTTTCTTTATCTAATTGCTTTTTATATGTTTCATACACAATATTCTCATACTTCGTTAATGAATCAACAGAAAAAACCATTTTACGAACAGAAGTAAAAAACGCTTTGGTGGCGGCCAGCGTATAATCATATTGCTTGCCAGCCTCCGGTTGAGGCATTGGGGCAAATCCATGTAATTTTTCTGTAATCGATTTTGCTGCCGGATTTGAATATCGTATGGCCTCATACGAAGCAAGAGACGCATATACATAAATCCGGCTGCTTACCGGGGGCGTAAATACATCGTAAATGATTACCTGCGTTAACTGATCTTCATTCCCCAGCAATACATCTACCGATGAAAGATTCTGTTCGGGTTTTGAATTACATCCCCCTATCGTTAACAAGCAAGCGATTACGATGGCCTTGCTGAATAATTTTTTTTGCATACCCGCTTTATTTATGTGGTAAGGTTACCATTCGTTTTTCACCAGACAACTGTATAATTTCAATTTTTTCTACACGATTACTTACCAACAAATGTCTGCCCGATTGAGATTGGAAAGAGGTTCCATAATATAATTCACACTTACTTTTGCTCCCATCTTTCCAGTAAAAGGTAGCACTTATATCTTTAGGTAAAACCGGAACCATTGTTCGGGCTTCTTTCAATTCAAATAGCCGAAGGGGACCTCGGTTTTCGCTGGCAGCTATTTGAGTATGTCCATTCGCTCCGGCAATTTGCACCAATGCTTTTCCATTGCCGGGTAAAAAAATCCCGCTTTGTAATATGGAAAGGGGCACAAAGTTTCCTTTCCCATCTCCCTGCAAAACCAATCCGTTTAATGCATCGTATCGTCCTACAGAAACTTCCGTTCCGTAATCATTGCCATTGATTGCTATATCCAGATTACCATCACCGGTAAAGTCATCCACCACCATACCATTCAGCGTTGAATACTGTGCTTCGCGAGGCAATGCAATCATTTCAAAACCACCCTTGCCATTATTCTTGAGCCAAACAGATGAAAACTCAGTAGCCTGTAATTGAATCGCCATTTTTTTCTGCTCAGGCGACAATACTTCTTCTATGCCCGCAACTGCGTATCCCTTGTAATTCTGAAAGCGGCTGCGCATGCTGATGATTTGCTTCACCAAATCGTCTCTACTTTGTGCAGGAAACTCTTTCTTTCTTCCCTTTGTATCCGGCAGATATAACGAGGGGATGGCATCATAGCTTCCGTTCATATCAAAATCGCCCCCGACTATCCTTGCGGGATGTTGCGCGTCGGCCCGATAAAAACTATTCTTTCCCATATTACCCATCACATAATCTATATCGCCATCTTTATCAAAATCGCCGGCAACAATAGAATTCCACCAGCCGGGTTTTTCACTAACTGAGGTACTAAGATTAAAGGGCACTAATTTACCTTGCTGATTCCTGAAAAATGTTGGGGCCATCCATTCACCAGCCAATACCAGATCGGTCCATCCATCCCCATCAAAATCGCTGCATAGTGCATCACATACCATTCCAATATTTTGCAAGGCAGGAGCTACAGCAGCCGTTACATCTGTAAAGCGTAGGGTGGTAACTTTAGAATCATTTCGATACAAGAAAGTTGATACCGGCTTCGGATAATTCCAGGGATCCACCCTTCCGGTAATCAATAAATCTAAGTCACCATCTTTGTCGTAATCAAAAGCCCGCACACACATTTTACTGGTAAACTCTTTAGGGAGTGCGTTGGGGTGAACCGAAAAGTTTCCCTTCCCGTCATTTACATACAAATTATCTTGATAAACAACTGTGTTGCGTTCATTCTCATAGCCGCCACTGGCAATGTATAAATCTAAATCATTGTCCCCATCTGCATCAAACAAAATCATTCCCTCATCTTCCCAACGTTTGGTGTTAATATTGGCATTCGCAATTAATGGCTTTTGTGTATAGCGACCATCTTTCTGCTGATAAAAAACTTGCGCACTAAATGAGAAAGATCCCCCCATTACCAAATCTTCCAAACCATTGCCATCTACATCGCCCACTGCCAATGCCGGTCCATATTCAGAAAATTTATGCGGAATTAATTTTTGAATGTTGAAGTCTATAAAATCCTTTTCCTCCTGTTTATATCCCAAAGCAGCTTGCTGTGTAATATTTCTAAACAGAGCCTGCGTGGCTAACAGCGGTTGCACTTGAAATGGAACAGGTTGGGCAGCTGATTTTTTAATCACCAAACGCTGATTGGCCTGCACTTGTTTGATGGTTTGCTGAACCCCATTTTGCCAACGAACTACCACCGAATCTACTAGGTTAGCCTTCCCCAAACCAAAATGTGCTACCGGATCTACGGTTGAGAGATATCCTCTGTAGGGACTTTTTTCTAAGCTCAGCCGATTTCCACCAGCCACATATAATTCAATCCAAGTTCCGAATCCCTGTTGGTTAAGGGAATCTCCTTTTAGTTCTATTTGTAAATAGTTAGCCGATTCCGACTTTTTCTCGCGTAAGGTATTTTTATATACTCCAGCTTCATCGTTGATATTGTTTACCACCATGTCTAAATCGCCGTCATTGTCTAAATCGGCATATACGGCACCATTAGAAAAACTGGGCTTGGTAAGTCCCCAAGCATCGGTTGAGTTGCTGAATTGCAAATTTCCTTGATTCTTATAGGCATAGTTATGAATCTTCACTTCCGGAATCTGCGAGAGTAATTGCTTTTTGGTAGCAACGGAATAGGAGGTGTTTCTGAAAGCCACAAAATCGTGATCCGTAACATCTTTCGGGAATCCATTGGTGATGATAATATCCCGGTTGCCATCGTTGTCATAATCTGCTACCAGGGGCGTCCAACTCCAGTCGGTTTCTGCAACGCCTGAATAAAAAGCCACATCACTGAATATAGGGGCACCAATGGTATCTTTTTCTAAAACAGTGGGTCCTTGATTAATTTGAAGCGTATTGCGAACATATTGGAAATGATAATTGAAGTACTCTAAATTCTGATAGGTTTGATAGCTATTGGGGTTCAACATCATTTTTTTTCGATAATTATCTTCCGGATTCATATCGAGTGCAATCACATCACTTAGCCCATCATTATTCATATCAATCACATCATTTCCCATTGCATTGGCAGAACTGTGCTTAAAATAAACCGCCAGCTGATCGGTAAAGGTTCCGTTATGATTATTAATCCAAAGCAAATCACTCGATAAATAATCGTTGCTCACATAAATATCTTTCCAGCCATCCCGGTTAAAATCGGCAATGCTAACGGCATGGGCATAACCTTCTACCAAAATACCTGCTTCTTTAGATACATTCGTAAAAACTGGATGATGGAGCGCTTGGCTATAATCGTTTCTCAATAATTGATCGGTATTCGGATGGGATCCATCTTTCAAAACCGGCCGGAAACGATTCGGAAAATCATTTTTTACAATTTCATTGTTGGCAATATATACATCCAAATCTCCATCATTATCGTAATCGAAGAAAGCGGCCATGGTACCATGACTGGTTAATCCCAGTCCATATTCTTTTGCTTGATTGATAAAATAAGGATTTCCCGATTTATCCAGTCCCTGATTCACATATAATAAATGCTCGCGCTTAACTGAATCTTTTAACAGGGTTGCACAAACATAAATATCCTGGCGGCCATCGTTGTTAATATCAATCACAGAAACACCACGGCACCATTTCCCCTCTCCACCTACACCT
>CAIUKP010000003.1 GCA_903899675.1 uncultured Bacteroidota bacterium
ACTATCCCCTAATTGGGTAACCCGAAAAATTATGCCTCCGCGGCCTCCGGTTGTAAATTTTCCAAAGCCTTCTGCTCCCGGAAAAGCAAGTACCTGAGCACCGGAATCGAATAAAAAAGGGGCTGCCATTACCCACCTACCAATCAATAATTGAATCAGGCAAAGAAGCAAATATGGATACTTTCTTATCATAAAAAAAGAATCCCAGACTAGATTTTCTAATCTGGGATTAACAATTAAACACTTTAATAACCCGGATTTTGTGTGATATTAGGATTGGCATCCCTTATTGGCTGGGGAATAGGCAACAACTCAGCTTTACCGGCAATATATCCCGTTGCAAATCTACCAACCGGAGAATTGGTTCCCGTTGCAGTAATAGCAGTAGTTAACCATACTACACTGGTAGTTCCGGTTGGTGTAGCACTGGCAGCTGTTTTGTATAATGAGTTAGCAAATAATCCATTAATGGAATTAACATCTGATAGGGTGTTATTAATGGCATACATTTTGGCAGGCAAAGTAGCACTCACACAATAGCTAGGTAAAGGTGCCATATAAGACGGGTTGCTCATCGGTAACAGGGTAGCCATTTTTGTCATATTGGCTCTCGACTCAGCAATCGCCGTACCTAATAAATTCCAACGGATTAAATCATATTTTCTTACCCCTTCACCTCCAAGTTCCAGGGAACGTTCCCGAACTACATATTTGAAAAAATCTGATTTACTTAATCCTGCGGGTAAATCAACGGTTGCATCAGCAGAACCGATTGATTTGCCAAATCCCCTTCTTCTTACCATATTTATAGCACTGTATGCCTGTGCGGTAGGTCCATTCAATTCATTTTCAGCTTCAGCAAACATGAGTATAACATCCGAATAACGTAAGATTTGCCATTTCAAACCAAAATATTGAATGGCATCTGTTGGAGAAATAGTTGGATTACTAATCCAATCTCTGCGATATTTACCATCCGTTAAATTGGTAGCTACCTGTGCAGTTCTGATTCCGGTTGTACTGGTATAATAAGCACAAATGGTAACATCTCTTCTTACATCGGTAGAATCGAATAAATAGAGGTAAGAAGGCAATGGATTAATGCTATTATTACCTAAATTATTCACACGAGGCCCATTATAATAACCCAGCTTCGTATCTGCAATCCCACTCAGTCCTGCGCCGCTTGCTTGAAACAATAGTTCACCATCCGGATCTGCTTTTGTTCTAGAACAAACCTGATTTTTCCATAAATCTTTATAACTGGCATTCAATGTGTGTTGTCCACTAGCCATTATATCGGCACATTCTTTCTTAGCAATTTGATAGTAGTTTGCATAATCGGCACTGCGTTGCATACCCCCCGTTTGTCTTAAAGAATATCCACCCCTAAAAAGAGCGATCCGAGCACGTAACCCCTTAACAGTAGCCTTCGTAATTCTTTCATCCTGAGGGTCTCCGATAGCATTTAATTCTCCTCTCCAGGGAACTAAATCTTGTGCTTGTAATAAATCGGCTAATAACTTATCATATAAAGTATCAGTGCTCACCCTTGAAGGGAATGGATTTGTTAAGGCAAGTTGTTCAGCAGGTACAAAATGTACGGGCAAGTCACCCCAATTTCTAATCGCTTCAAAGTAAAATTGTGCACGAAGGGTAAGTGCCTCGCCCAACATTCTCCTTAATTGTTTTTTCTCCTGATCGGATCCTTCATTATACATTTTCATAGCAGGAATTTGAACAATGCAATGATTGGCAAATTCAATACCTTGAAACAACTGATTAAACGGATTGGTAATTTGAGCGTTTCCAGAAGTAGCTGCAAAACGGGCAATATCCCTCCGGTCATTATCTCCCGCTCCAGTTGGTCCCTGCATCTCGTCATTATCAACTGTATAATATAAACTCAAGCGGATACCATAACCAGCATCCCCTACTAAACGGCTATAAACAGACGACAACGCCTTATAAGTGCTGGATACATCACTGAATACTAATTCAGCTGTTGATTCGGTAACTGGCCGCTGATCTAAATATTTATTACAAGAAATTAATAAAGAGGCGCTGGTAATAAATAGTGCAACAGCGAAAAATTGTATGATATTCTTATTCATAATAGAAATATTTATGTTTATCAGAAGGAAGCATTCAATCCAAAAATAAAACTGCGACTTTTAGGATAGGCTGAATAATCTAATCCAGGCGTTAATGGACTATTCCGTACACTTACTTCCGGATCATATCCTGAATAGCTGGTAATGATTGCAAAATTATTAGCCGTAACATAAAATCTAAGTCTACTCATTCCTAACTTTCCAATTTTAGCTGGCGGAACCGTATATCCAATTGTAAAGTTATTGAACCTGAAAAAGGTTCCATCCTCTACAGCCCAGCTGCTGGGATAAAATGCACCGGTACTCCGGATAGGCTGCCAAATTTTTGCATTAGCATTTAAAATATCCATACTAGTTGGGTCTATACCATATACTGTATTTCCTACTACCCATTGTGCCGTTTTTCCGGTTGGGGTAACCACTTTCCAGCGATTTTCCATCGATTTCAACATATTTGAATTACCCGTATAACCGTTGGTGAATTCAATGTTATTGGCATTATACACTTCATTCTTAATGAAGAAGTTAACAAATAAACTAATATCCCATTGTTTAAAGCTAAACTGTTGATTGATACCTCCGGTTACTCTGGGATTAGGATTTCCAATAATCTTTCGATCGTTATTCAAATCAACCACCCCATCACCATTTAAGTCCCTGAATTTAATTGCTCCTGGCTGAACTACTCCAATTATACCTGCATTAGAAACAACGTCTTGCTTGAGAGAATAGATTCCTCCGCTATAATTAAAATCGTCTAAGGTATAAAAACCATCATTTACCAAACCATACATTGCACCCACCGATTCTCCCACTCTAATGATATAATCGGTTGGCTGACCAGATACACCCCAACTGGCAGCTGGGAAAAACTGCTGTTGGTTTCTTCCTAATTGTTCAATACGATTTTGATTATA
>CAIUKP010000004.1 GCA_903899675.1 uncultured Bacteroidota bacterium
ATGGCGCTCCCACACCAACAGGTACTGGGCATTTCGGTGCTCAACAATGCCCCCTCTCCTTTTACCGAAATCAGTGAATGGTTAAAAAATTGGCCCACAGTTACCCCTCCAACCCTGCTTTATTATGCCTATGGTGGGTATGCCAAAGTACACCCCACCGTTTTATCTACTATCAGAGATTGTTGGGAGCAAGAACAATTACCCCTCGATTTTGTGTATACAGGTAAACTATTTTCCGCCACCCGGGCATTGATACAGCAAGGATACTTTGCTAAAAACAACCGCCTCTTACTGATACACAGTGGTGGATTACAGGGAAATCGTTCCTTACCGGTGGGTAGTTTACCTTTTTAATTACTGGTACCCGCTTATCTTTGTAGTATGCAGTTGTTTTGGAAAAAGTTCATGCTTATTGCAGTGGGTGTGCTTCCCCTTTTGCCGTTTACCGGGAATAGTACGCCGCTGAAAGTAAAAACCCAAAAATCAACTGCCCTTTATAGCAAATACAATTCCTTTCAAACCCGCACAGATAAAGGAAAATATACAATCTACAAAAACAACCAATTGCTATTCACTTTATCGGAAAAAGCTTTTCGCCAGTTCCGAGATTCCATTGCGCTTCAAACCAAAGACACCCTGTTTACTGCCCGCGACGGAAAAGTAGTTATCCATCCCTATCGAAATACGTTATCCCCTCAAACCCAGGTAAATAAAAATAATCTTCCCATGGTATTTACCGATAAAAAGGGCTATGTAAACCTACACTTACCGCAAGCCATTTATTTTAAATACCAGGTTCGATTTTATGATCAACCCAACCAATTATTATTTTCTATCCAATTTCCCAAAGAGGATAAATTGGTGCTGGAAAAATCGAATTTTATCCGATCTGGCTGGTTCGAATATGAGGTTTGGCAGAATGATGAACTGAAGGAAAAGGGCAGGATATTTTTACCCAAATAGTTTAGCTGCAAATACTGTTAACCCTTACTTCGGTTATCAATTTACAGCCAAATACTTGCTCGAAATGTTTTTTTATCAGCTCTTTTACTTCGGCTAGTGAAACAACCGTAGCGAGTTCTTTTTGCAGAGAGGTTACCTGCTTATTTTCTATACCACAGGGAACAATACCATCAAAATAGCTGATATCGGTATTTACATTAAAGGCAAACCCATGCATGGTTATCCAACGACTGCATTTGATACCCAGGGCACAAATTTTTCGTTCCCTGCCAGGGATATCCGCATCCAGCCAAACGCCCGTTTCGCCTTTACTTCTTCCCCCGGTTATGCCATAATCTGCAAGCGTTAAAATAATCACTTCTTCTAAACTGCGGAGATACCATCCTAAATCGGGCTGCAGCTTTTCTAAATCTAGAATCGGATAACCTACAACCTGGCCAGGTCCATGAAAAGTAATATCCCCTCCTCGGTTGATATGAAAGAATTCGATGTTTTTTTCTTTCATTTCTGCCTCGGAAAACAGCAGGTTACTGAGTTTTCCGCTTTTCCCCAAAGTATATACCGGCGGATGTTCTACCAGCAGCAAATGATGCCGGGTAGATAACCCATTACCCTGTGCCTTTAATTGGGTATTTTGTTGTAGCAGCAATTCCTGATAATCCCATACCTCCCGGTAGGTTTGATACCCCAAATCTTCGAAAAACACCTCTGCAAGCATGCAGCAAAATTACAGCTAATTATGGCAAAGTTCCCGATGGATTAAGGGCTGCCTAGATGGTTACAGGGGGAAAGAACTACTTTTGCGATATGGCAGATGATTTAGATTTA
>CAIUKP010000005.1 GCA_903899675.1 uncultured Bacteroidota bacterium
ACTTGCAAGTAAGTACCCGTAATTACGAATACCAAGATACTGCTAAATCGTATATCGGATTCAGAACCGTAATTGATTTGGCTCCTCAAAAAAAATAATTAAATAAACAAAACCAATATCAAACCCCTTTGGGGTTACCACTTAAAAAATCAAACACAATGGCAGCTAAAATTCCAGCGAAGGTTAACAAATGGCTAGATGTATTCGTATCTCTAGCAGCAGCAGTAGTAATTTATGGTGCATTGCAAAAATTATTGCATACGCCCATAGCAGATATGATGCTTAAAATCGGGTTAACCGTTGAAGCTTTGATATTCTTAACCTATGGGGTATTTTATGTGATATTCCCCTATATCGATGAGCATCCCGAAGTGGAGCATGTAAAACCAGCCACCGGAAACAAGGCACTGGCTTCCATGGAAAAAATGTTAAGCGATGCAGAAATTACGCCTGCTACCCTTTCTAAATTGGGTGCCGGATTTCAGAAATTGGAAAATTCTGTTTCGCAAATGACGGATATCAGTGATGTAGTAAAAACTACAGGCGATTTCTCTAATAAAACCAAGGAAGCAACTGTGGCATTGGCTTCTATTAAAGATGCTGCTAACACTGCCTCTATGTCGCTCGCGGGTTTCCATGGTGCTTCTGATAGTACCAAAGAATTTCATATTCAGATGCAGTCGCTGACTAAGAATTTGAATTCCCTAAATATAGTGTATCAGTTGGAATTACAAGAAGGTAATAATAACCTCAAAGCCATGAATGAATTCTACGGTAAATTGGCCCAGGCTTCTTCCGCCATGGCCGGTAGTGCCGAAGATGCTATGAGGGCGAAAGATCAAATTGCCGCCTTATCTAGCAACCTTGGCAAGCTGAATCAATTATACGGTAACATGCTCACTGCAATGCAGGGCCGTTAATTGAATTGATTGAAAAACCCATTTATCGTGACTATTAAATTATAAAACAACATGTCACTACCTAAAGAGCCGAGGCAGAAGATGATCAACATTATGTACCTAGTGCTTACCGCACTGTTGGCACTGAATGTTTCGGCAGAAATTTTAAATGCATTTAAAACGGTTGACAATAGTCTTCAGTCGGCCACAGGCATTATCGATAAGAAGAATGCTGATATATTCAACTCTTTTAAGAGAAAAATGGAAGATCCTGTAACGCGAGAAAAAGCAAGTGTTTGGTTTCCTCGCGCACAGCAGGCAAAGAAATTGGCCGATGAAACATACACCTATCTAGAGAACCTTAAAAAAGAGCTCAAGGAAGAAGCGGGATTGAAGAAGAATGAAGAAGGGGAAGAGGTTTTTAAGGAAGATGATTTGGATGCCCCCACCCGTTTATTTGTATCTGATCCACCTGAGGGAAAGGGAAAAGGGAAAGAGTTATTCAGAAAATTATCTGAATTTAAAACTCAGTTGCTCGCTATAGATGATACGCTGGCATTAGAAGTGGGAAAAAATCTCCCGCTTGATTTATCTATCCCAAAAACCAATAATAAAGCTGGAAAAGATGATTGGGCTTTCCACTATTTTCATATGACGCCAGCCATTGCTGCAATCACCATTTTGAGTAAACTCCAGAATGATGTAAGAAATTCGGAAGCACAAGTGGTAGAATACTGCCATAAGGAAATTGGAGAAGTTGAAATTATCTATGATGAGTTTCAGGCTTTTGCCCAGGCAGATACCCGCTATTTGATGCAAGGGGAAGAATTAGTAATTACAGCAGGTATAGGTGCATTTAGCAAAAATGCACAACCTAGTATTACCATTGATGGCAGATCCGTTCCTGTTAAAGACGGATCTGGTGAATATAAGATTACAGCCTCCGAACCCGGCCTCTATAGTAAAAAAGTACGTATTGATTTTAAAAAGCCGGATGGCACTGCATCTTCTGTAGAAAAGGAAGTTAAATATTCGGTGGGTACGCCGAGTGGACTGGTTGTTTCCACAGATAAAACCCGCGTTTTTTATGCCGGAATACCGAATCCGCTGAGTGTTACTGGCGGAAGTGGAGATGAAAAAGTAAATGTGAGTTTTGCAGGTTCCGGTGTTACGGGTGAAAAAGTAGGTGCCGGTCAATATATGGTTACTTGCAAAGACCCCGGGGTGGCAACGGTAATAGCTACCGATGGTAAGAATACTCAAAAGTTAACCATCCCTATCAAGCGACCTCCAGATCCACTGGCAACAGTGGGCGGTAAGGCGGGCGGACCAGTTCCTGCTAACTTTTTTAAAGCGCAATTGGGTGTGGCTGCTGAATTAAAAGACTTCGTTTTTGAAGGAGTTAAATTTAAGGTAATCGAGTATACCTTGGTATTTAATGGAAAAGGATTTCCAGAATTGGCATTCACACAAATTAAAGGCGGACCTTACTTTAATGAAGAAGCCAAACAATACCTGAAAATGTGCAGAGATGGTACCACAGTTGTTATTGATGAAATTAAAGTATTGGGGCCTGATGGAACCCGTAAACTTGAGCAAAATATATCATTTACGCTACAATAATATCTATATGAAAAAGCTGCTGATTGTAGGAATGGTTTTAACCAGTTTGGGAATAGGCGTTCAGTCTATTGCTCAATCTGGGTATGGTAAAAAACCAGCTACTCCTCCTGCTACTACCCCTGCTGCACAGCCCCCGGCTGCTCAACCTGCCCCCAAAACAACCGCACCTGCTGCAAAGGGTGCTGCGGCTGCTAAAAACAAAAAGGGTACTGCAACACAAGCCGCCGGTAACCAAGCTATACAAGCCGCACCAGCCCCAGCCCCAGCTCCTGTGCTCGCTGCAGTACCTAAAGTAGATACCATCCCTGTTGAATACGACACTACCAGTGCCATTTCAAAACCAGAAATTTCACTCAGAAACGCTTTTGCTACCGACCGTAGCCAAAACAGAGATCGTAAGCCCTTGGAATATGAACATCTTAGAGAAGATGATAACATGTGGAGTGAATTCATCTGGCGTGAAATTGATGCCCGTGAAAAAATGAACCAGTCTTTCAATTATCCCGGAACGGATGACAATGGAGACCGTCGCTTCTTCTCCATATTGGTAAATGCCATTCAAATTGATTCGGTAACTGCCTTTGGGGATGATATGTTTACTCGTCCTTATACCTCGGATAAAATCCGTTCGCTTGTGAATGGAGGACTAGATACAGTGGATGTTCCGGATTTGGAAAATGGTGGTATAAAGAAAAAGCAAGTAACGTATAAGCCACTTTTCTCCTTTGATTCTGTATATACCTTCCGAATTAAAGAGCAAATTATTTTTGATAAAGAAGCGAGTCGCTTATTCACACGCATCATTGGTATCGCACCCATTGCCAAGCGGTTGGTTGGGGGACGTTCTGAACCTTTTACCCTATTCTGGCTCTATTATCCAGATTTACGAAAAACCTTTGCCAAAATAGACGTGTACAATCCGAAAAACTTTTCCAGCCGAATGACCTGGGAGGAGCTATTCGAGAGCAGATATTTTAGTAGTTATATCACCAAATCCAGTGCCAATAACCCTAAAAACATAGACCTCCTTCAGATTGCCGGAAATAGTAAACTGATGCGCTTGTATGAAGGGGAGAATATCAAGACTCGAATTTTTAACTTTGAGCAAGACCTTTGGCAATACTAAAAAAATCATAATATTTATATAAAAAAAGGGGCCCTAAAGCCCCTTTTTTTATATGATAATCAATAAGTTATTAATAATTTATCTTCTTGTTTGAAATATCCTTTTTATTTAGTATCTTCGTTACGGTTTTTCATAGGATATTGGATTTTAAAACGGGACTGGATTTTTATCCTGGTCCCTTTTTTATTTATTACCCTCGCTAAAATAGCTCACTACTAAGGAGGCTTTAGATTTGCCTATAATTTTCTCTAGTGATTCTTGTGATTGTTGCTGAACTTTTTTTGCCGACTTAAACGCAGTTAATAATTGTTGGGCAGTTTGCGAACCAATTCCAGGAATTTTTTCTAACGCATTGGTAAAAGTGCCTTTGGAGCGACTGTTTCTATGAAAGCTAATTCCAAAGCGATGCACTTCGTCGCGGATATATCTAATAAGTTTTAGGCTGTCGCTGTTCCAGGGAAGACGAATAGATTGCTGATCCCCTGCAAAAAATAATTCTTCCTCATTTTTTGCTAATCCAATTACCGTCATTTTACCAATGAGTTGTAATGCCCGTATACTTTCAAGCGCAGCATTCAATTGTCCTTTACCTCCATCAATAATTACTAATTGCGGCAATGATTTTTCTTCTTCTAATAATCTTTTATATCTACGGAAAACCACTTCTTTCATGGTAGCAAAATCATCAATGCCGGTAACAGTTTTTACATGATAGTGCCGGTAATTTTCTTTGCTGGGTATCCCTTCTAAAAAACATACCATAGCCGATACCGGGTAAC
>CAIUKP010000006.1 GCA_903899675.1 uncultured Bacteroidota bacterium
ATTTAGTTTATCTAGGCTATTAAATCTTGTACTGTTTTTTTCTCCAATACACTCAGTGTATTATCTCTCACTAATTTCATCACTCGGTTTAATCCACATTTTTTTTCATCACAATCCTTACATTTTTCATAGAAGTTTAAACTTACACAGGGTAATAAAGCAATCGGGCCTTCTAGCAATCTCATTACCCGGGAAAGGGGAACCAGGTTGGGGGGCGTTTTAAAGTAATAGCCGCCGCCTTTTCCTTTCTTACTTTCCAGAATACCTTCTTTTCTCAGTTGTAGTAAAATATTTTCTAGAAATTTTAAGGGAATTTTTTTTTGTTTGGCAATATCTGCAATCAATACCGGACCTGCTTCCTGGTGTTCTGCCAGGTAGGTAAGGGCTTTGAATGCGTACTGTGTTTTCTTAGAAAGCATAGCGGTAACAAGATAGCAAATTTTCTCTCCAATTTTTCCTATATGCCCAGTACCTGTTTCATATTGAATATCCCTGAACGGTCTTTGGTAAATTCCGCAGCCAGCAAAGCGCCATTCGCAAAGCCGGTTCGGTTGTGGGCGGTATGGGTAATTTCTATATCATCAATGGGAGAACTGTACCGAATAATATGGGTTCCGGGCGCGGGGTCTTTTCGGCTGCTGATAATGGCGAGTTCATCAGGTTCCTGTGAAGCAACATTCACCCATCGATTGATATCATTTCGCTCTGCCAGAATAGCTTCCGCAAGCGTGATGGCCGTACCGCTGGGGGCATCTTTTTTTTCGGTGTGGTGTATTTCTTCCATGGATACTCGGTATTCGGGATATTGTTTCATCATTCGAGCCAACCAGGCATTGGCTTCGAAAAACAGGTTTACGCCAATACTATAATTGCTCGAATAAATCAGGCAACCTTTTTTTTCTTCACAGTAGTTGAGCACTTCATTCCAATGTTCTAGCCATCCGGTACTTCCCGAAACAATGGGTACACCCCCATCCAGGCAGGTTTTTATGTTGGCAACCGCGGTGTGTGGACCCGTAAATTCTATCGCCACATCTGTTTCCCGCAATTTTTCGGAGGTAAAATCTGTAGGGTTATGCAAGTCGATGATGAGGGGAAATGTATGCCCCATCGCCAGTCCGGCCGCTTCTATGGCTTTTCCCATTTTACCATATCCAATCAAAGTAATTTTCATGTAGCTGTTTGTTTTATCGGGCTTCGGCTCTTTTGGATGTGTGCGATTTAAGTTGCAGGGTAATAGATAATCCGGCATTTTTTAAAAAGGGATCTATCTGTGGTTTTACCTGCATACTTAAGTTATTGCTAACATCAAATTGTTTTAAGTGCGCAAAAACCGTGGCATCAGCCACCTGAAATCCCCATGCCAACAGAAAAAATAAAACCGAATAATCCCTATCTCGGCGATAGACATTGCGGTAGTTGAGCAGAGATTCTATGGGTAGATCTACCAATTCAGGATCTATTTTGGGCACATCGCTGTTATCGTTCTGGTACTTCTCTTTATAACGAGCATCGTAGGCGAATTTCATTTTCTTATAGTAATCATTATTATAAATATACATTACCACAGGGATAGCAATGATTCCATAGGCAATGGGAATTTTCCAATACTGGCGGTTGTATGCTTGTCCCCAACCCGGAATAAGCGCAGAACGACGGGTAGCAATTTTGGGATTGTGATAGGGGATGGTGTCACTTTTAGGTGATGAAACCACCATACTATCGGCACTAACTCGAACTGACTCATTTTTTTCAGTCTGCTGTGCAAATAAATGATTGCTGAATACAACCGAAACAATCAATCCAATAATGAATAAATACTTTCGCATGGGTAGCATTAGCTGATGGTGATGTGCAAGTCATCCAGCAGTTTGTTCAATCCATCCAGTGAATAATAGGGTAGGGTTATGCTGCCATGCCCCTTAGGATGATGAACCAGTTTTGCTTTTGTACTGAAATGCGACGACAACACATCTTCAATTTTTTTGTAAGCCGGAGGTAATCCTTTGGCAGTCGTAGTTTTGGCTTTTCCGGGTTGTTTGTACTGACTTCTCACCAGTTCCTCTGTTTGCCGAACGCTCAGGTGTTTTTCTATGATTTCGTGGAAGGCAAATAATTGCTGGTCAACTGTATTGATATTGATCAGTGCGCGTGCGTGACCGAAACTGAGGGTTCCTTCCCGAACGGCCCGTTGAATATCGGGTGGTAATTTAAGCAAGCGGATATAGTTGGCTACCGTACTTCTCTCTTTGCCCATACTTTCAGCTACCTGCTCCTGTGTGTAATTGAGCTCATCCATCATTCGCTGATAACTGAATGAGATTTCCATGGGGTTGAGGTTCTCTCTTTGAAGATTTTCCAGCAAGGCCAATTCTAATAGCTCACGGTCGTTGGCTTGTCTAACATATACCGGCACATCTTTTAATCCCGCTAATTGGGTGGCCCGCCATCTTCTTTCTCCGGCTATCAGTTGATATTTCCCGTTCGATAACTTAGAAACCGTGAGGGGTTGAATGATATCATGTTTCTGAATAGATGCCGCCAGTTCTTTCAGGGCTTCTTCATTAAAATGCTTTCTGGGCTGTTTGGGGTTAATTATAATATCCGCTACCGGTATACGAACGGTTTGTGTTACCTGATTCACCACTTCTGTTTTCAGATTCCCCTCGGTTGTTTTTAATTCGGTATTGATATTATCTAGCAACGATCGAAGTCCTTTCCCAATCAGCTCTTTGTTATTTTTTTGTGTAGCCATCATTCAATTTTGATAAAGTAATGCAAGAGTCCATTATTCAATAATCCTGTCTTGGTTACTGATTTTGGTATATCCGTTTTTCTGTAATATTTCTTTGGCTAAGTTGAGGTAATTAAGACTACCCTTACTTTCAGAATCAAATAAAATAACCGGTTTGCCGGCACTGGGCGCCTCACTCAGTCGGGCATTTCTATGAATGATTGTGTCAAAAACCATTTCATCAAAATGGCGACGAACTTCACTTACCACCTGATTTCCCAATCTCAGTCTGCCATCATACATCGTCATTAAAATTCCCTCAATTTGCAAGGCTGGATTCAGTCTGCTTTGAATAATTTTAATGGTATTGAGCAATTTTCCCAAACCCTCCAATGCAAAAAATTCACATTGAACGGGAACAATAACGCTATTGGCGGCAACCAGTGAATTTACGGTAATCAATCCCAACGAGGGGGAGCAGTCAATTACAATAAAATCGTATCGGTCGGCTATGGGTTCGAGAATATTCTTGAGCACATTTTCCCGGTTGGGATAATTGATCATCTCAATTTCAGCCCCTACCAGATCGATGTGTGAGGGAATCAAATCTAAATTGGGCACTTCCGTTTTAAGAATTACGTCGCTGGCAGGGATATTATTTACCATACAATCGTACAAACTGCTGGTAACATTGTGCAAGTCGAAACCCACGCCGGTTGTGCTGTTTGCCTGTGGGTCTGCATCTACCAATAAGGTATTAAATTCCAGCACGGCCAAACTGGCAGCAACATTGATAGCGGTGGTAGTTTTTCCTACGCCTCCTTTTTGATTGGCTATGCCTATTATTCTTGCCATAATAACTCCATGACCGGTTAGGTCTTTTTAATTTTTCAGATCATTTATTTCCAGTCGGGTACCGATTGCCGGCAGCCATAATTTTATCCCTTTGGCTGCAAACGCCTCCTGCGCCTGAAGGGTATCTATTTCAATGGGCTCAAAGGTATTGTAATGTACGCCAACAATTGTTTTACAATTCACAAAATTGGCAGCCAGGATGGCATCTTCCACACCCATGGTAAATTGGTCGCCAATAGGCAGGATTGCCATATCCAGGGAGGTATACTGGCTGATCAGTTGCATATCCAGGGTTAGGGCCGTATCCCCGCTGTAGTAAAAATTCCCTTCGGAGCTGGTTATTACAAATCCAAGTGGATTACCCGCATATCTTCCATCCGGTAAACTACTGCTGTGCTGGGCAACTACACATTTTACGGTACCAAATGAACAGGCCTTTTTTCCACCGGTATTCATAGGAAGGGTGTTGGTTATACCCTGTTCTTGCAGCCATTCGTGTATTTCCCAGGCACAAATTACGGTTGCTCCCGACGATTGGGCGATTGGTATCAGGTCGGCAATATGGTCGGCATGACCATGGGAAACCAACAGATAATCCGGCTTAATTTGTTCAATATCAATGCCTTTTGCCATTGGGTTGGGTGAAATAAAGGGATCGAATAATAGGGTTAACCCCTTTATTTCAACACTAAAACAGGCATGGCCATAAAAAGTTAGGTTCATAAATAGATTGCTCTAACCTCAAAAATACAAATTCGGCTGCATCCATTGAAAGAATCTTACTTTGATAGTCCGTTTATCAGCCCTGATCATCCGATTGTGTAAATTATCAGATACCCAAGGGTTAATCATACTACCTTTGCCCATTGTAACCGTTTGAGCGTTAACAAATTGATATTGTAACATAAAGAATTTTATATGAGAAATCCATCCTTTTGGTGGATCATTGCCGGAATGATGTTGTTGTTAGATTGGTACGTTTTTCAGTCGCTGAAAACGGTATTACAACCTCAATCCGAACGGATCAGAACCTTTGTTTTCTCTCTGCACTGGACGCTGGCGGTATTAACCTTACTGGCCCTGTTACTATTTCCTTATTTAACTTATTTGCAACAATCTCCCTTTTTTAGGAATTATGTATTTGCCATATTAGTAGGATTATTTCTTGCTAAAATGGTGGCCTCTCTGGTGTTTTTTACGGATGATATTCGCAGGGGTGTGAGTTGGCTGGTGATGCGTTTTTTCTCCCGGGGAGCCCAAGAACTGGAATCGGGCAGTTTGCGCATTCCCCGTTCTGTTTTTATGAGTTGGTTTGGGTTAGGCTTGGGTGGAACCTTGTTTGGTACTTTGCTATTTGGTTTTCGGAATAAGTACAACTATCAGGTAAAAAAGATTTCCTTGGCTTTTGCTAACCTCCCTGCCAATTTTAAAGGGTTAACCATTGTTCATATTAGTGATATCCATAGTGGCAGTTTAGAAAATCACTCGGCAGTAGCTGCGGGGGTAGATATGATTAACAAGCAAAAACCCGATATGGTGCTTTTTACCGGAGATCTGGTAAACAATAAGGCCGATGAAATGGATGTTTTGCAATCAATTTTTGCAAAGATACAAGCTCCATTGGGTGTATATAGTACGTTGGGAAATCACGATTATGGCGATTATGTTGCCTGGCCATCAACTGAAGCTAAAGTGGCTAATCTGGAATCGTTAAAAAAAGTACATGCCAACATGGGCTGGCGTTTATTGATGAACGAACATGTGGTATTAGAAAAAGGGAATGATAAAATTGCCTTGTTAGGAATTGAAAACTGGGGTGCCAAAGGCCGATTCCCCAAATACGGACGCATGCAGGATGCTTACCCCGGAACGGAAACGATTCCATTTAAAATATTGATGAGTCACGATCCCAGTCATTGGGATGCCCAGGTGCGAACCGAGTACCCAGATATTTCATTGATGCTCGCGGGCCACACCCATGGTATGCAGTTTGGTTTGGAGAATCCATTTTTCAAATGGAGTCCGGTTCAATGGATGTATCGCCAGTGGGCGGGTTTATATGAAGAGGGCAATCAGAAATTATATGTGAACCGCGGTTTTGGATTTATAGGATATCCGGGCAGGGTAGGCATTATGCCTGAAATTACGGTGATTAAGCTGGTATAATGAATTCCCCCTATTGTTAAAAAATGGTTGTTAAACTGAACTTCATCGGTTTGGCATAGCATTTGTTTATTTTTGAAAAAATGAATGATTATGAAATATTTGTTTTGTTTATTAGTTGCAGGAACCTCTTTGATACAAGTTGCCCAGGCACAAAGTTTTAAGCTGGGTGTGAAAGTAGGAGGCAATATGAATAAAATTCAGGGCCAATCATTTAATGATGGTTTTAAGTTTGCCTACCATGCAGGTGCATTTGCCGAAATCAATTTCAATAAAAAATGGGGTATCCAGCCGGAGCTTCTTTGGAATCAAATGGGAGGGGTGCCATCCGATTTTCAATCGGTTTATGGCACTGCTACTAATGTTAATATCAGCAGTTTATTTAATAGGGATAATGTATTTAAGCTGGATTATTTATCTATTCCCATTTTACTGCGCTATACAACCGTTGGGGGCTTATTTACCTTTAATGTAGGGCCTCAGTTTGGTGTGGTTTTACAGCAAGATAAAACGCTGCTTCAGAACGGACAGGATGCTTTTACAGGAGGTGACTTTTCGATGGTTACTGGCTTGCAGTTAAATTTATTAATGCTGCGTATTTATGGGCGCTATAATATTGGATTGAAAAATATCAACAATATCGATCAGCGCGATAAATGGACCAGCCAGCAATTGCAGGTAGGCTTGGGCATCAAATTATAATTCCCTTATTTTTTGGGTGGCTGTAGTACGAATTGTTTGCGTATTTGCTGAATTGTTTTTTTCATTTGAGCCGTTTCTTTTTGTTGTTGCAGCAAAAAAGTATTTTGTGCAGGGTCTCCCAATACAGCTTTCATTTCTGCTTCATTCGCATACACCATCTTTCTAAATTCATTTTCATAGTCCTTCATTCTCGATTGTCGAATCCGATTGGTAATGGACCCCTGAATTTGTTCTGCCTGCGTTAGTAGCTGGTTGAGTTGTTTTCCGGTAATATTGGCAAGGCGAATACTGGTAAGGGTTTCGAGCACTGCCAATGCATTTGTTTGTTTTTGATTTGCATATACACTTCCCTGTTCTTCATAAAAATCGTGGATGGCATTCCAGGATTTTACTTTGCCTGTTCTCAGTTTTTGGAGTAGCGAGTCTAGGGCTTGTTGTTTGATTAATTGTCCGCCAACATTTATATAGGTTTCAATGGTTAGTTTGGAGGGGATTGCTTTTTTTAGCTGACCAATATTTTTACAATCTTTTTCTTTTATTAATCCAATTAGGGCTCTAATGCCATACCATAGAAGCATCTCGCAAAATATATGATAGGCTGTAAGCACTTTTAACAGCACTACTTTTCTTTTGCTATTTTCTACACCTTCGAGGTGGATGGTGAGTGATTGAATCTTTTCGTTATTTGAGAGGAGCGCCTGCTTACCAAATGCACGGGGTTCAATGGTTGTGGGTAGGGA
>CAIUKP010000007.1 GCA_903899675.1 uncultured Bacteroidota bacterium
AGCAGGCCGCATTACGGATGATAAGGGGATTCCCTTCTCCGGTGCTACCATCAATGCAGTAGGTGCCAATAATGCTGTAGTAGCAACTACAGTAACCGATGCAAATGGTAATTATTCTTTACGTGTTACCGATCAGGTTAAAAACATTAAAGTTGCCTTCGTAGGGCTGGAAGAAAAAACCATTGCATTAGGTGGAAAAACCTCAGTATCGGTTCAACTCAGCAACGCTGCTGCTAATTTAAATGAAGTAGTGGTTGTAGGGTACGGTACTCAGCGCAAAAAAGACATTACAGGCACGGTAAGCACCATCAAGGGCTCCGTAATGGCTGATAAGCCAGTACAAAGTTTTGAACAAGCCCTGGGAGGAAGAGCAGCCGGTGTTCAGGTTACCATACCCAATGGCGTATTGAACAATCCGCCTGTTATTCGTATACGGGGAACCAACTCGATTTCGTTGAGTTCCTATCCATTGATCGTAGTGGATGGAGTTCCGGCATTTACTGGAGACCAAACTTCTGTTAATGCAGCCGGAAATGCGCTTGCCAGTATCAACCCGAATGACATCGAAAGTATCGATATCGCCAAAGATGCCGCTGCCTCCGCTATCTACGGAAGCCGGGCTGCCAATGGGGTAGTGTTTGTTACTACCAAAAAAGGAAAAGCTGGAAGAGCACGCGTTAATTACGATGGTAATGCAAGCATGGCTTCCCCCCAGCGTTTACCCAAACTGCTGAATGCATTTGAATATACAACCATCAAAAATGAAGGATTGGTAAATGCGGGTACCTATAATGCCAATACCAATTCATTCCAATTATCAACAGGGGCCGACGGACAAGCCATCAACACCAATTGGTATGATTATATTTACCGTACTGGTTTATCGCAAAACCATACCGTAAATGTTTCAGGTGCCAGTGAATCAACCAATTACTATTTTTCTGTTGGATTTTCTAAACAACAAGGTATCATCAGAAGAAATGATTTTGAAAGAAAGAATATCCTAGCAAATATTGAAACCAAAGTAAGTAAAATGCTTACCATAGGTGGAAAAATTGCCTATGCCAATCAATTGAACTTAGCCGCTGCTAGTTCAGGATCATTATCAGGAGAGGCCTTTAATACTGGCGGTTTAGCTCGTATTGCACAGGTTTCAGCCCCCAACGTTTCGCCCTATCTCAACAATGGAGCATATAATATTAATGGAAGTGGATTGTTGGGAGTGATGAATAATAAAGTTGCACAAGTTGGTTTCTACAATCCGGTTGCTTCCCTCGATTTAAATAACTCCAATGCCGAAACCAACCAATTGCAGGGAAATATTTATTTGCAATTGAAACCGGTTAACTACTTAACCTTACGCACTGCATATGGTTTAGATTATTCTTTCACCGATAATGATGCATTTGCTAGTCCCTACAGCGGAGAAGGTTTTCCAACCGGATCAGCTACCAGCAACTACAGTAAATTAAAAAGATGGGTATGGACTAATACAGCTCAGTTTGATTTCACACTCGGTGCAAAAAATACTTTCAGTGTTTTAGGTGGATATGAACAAC
>CAIUKP010000008.1 GCA_903899675.1 uncultured Bacteroidota bacterium
ACTCGCATCACGCTGGGAGAGTAGGTAGCTGCCATATTTATTAAAAAAGCCTCACTGTTTATTCAGTGAGGCTTTTTTGTTTTCCCACCCCAGAGGGCCAGTGTGGGTGTGGGTTTGAGTGTGATAGAAAACATCCTCGCACTCACCCTCAAACTCACTCTGTTTTTTGTGGGGCTTTTTTGTTTTATTTATTCTCCCTTTACATTTTATAGTTTCTTCCCATTCCGATACGCCTCTGGCGTATAAGTCCCTCCTCCTTTGGCGGACACTCGCATCACGCTGGGAGAGTAGGTAGCTGCCATATTTATTAAAAAAGCCTTGTTGATTTATTTCAGCAAGGCTTTTTTGTTTTCCCTGAGGTCCAGCGGACCAGCACCCTAATCACACTCCCACGCTCACTCTATTTCCCCAGGTCCAGCGGACCGACACACTACTCAAGCTTTTTCACCGATTAGCTTTTCGGTGTTTTCACCGATTGCCCTTCTGACTCCCCCTGCCTACCTTTCGCCCCTTTATTCTACTAACATGAAACGGCTTATCCTCGTTCTTCTTTTCGGATGGTTATTTTCTTCCTGTTCGGTTACCCTTGTACCCGAATACAATGCATCCCTCTACCAACAAATCGTTACCACCGCTGCCCGTAACGACCGGCTCTATATCGATCTGCTGCAGGCAGATACAGCCCATCGCGCCTTTTCTCAATATGCGAAACGATATGCAGCTTTAGAAACTTCCATCCAATCAATTAACCTGCAATACCAGGCACGCGCCAACAACAGCGCCTTCTTACCCATCTTGGAAAATATACAAACCCTTTTTCTAAAATATAAAGAAGAACACAAACAACATACTGCCCCCCTAACACAGGCAGAAATCAAGGTATACCAAACCTATACCCGCGATTACTGGAAACCCCTGCTGATCGCTGAAAATGCTCTACGATAATTTATAAAACAACTGTATGCAATTCGAAGTAAATGAAACACTGGCCGGTATGATGGGGGCCATGCAAAAGCAGTTTTCAAAAGATTGGCCCCTGATAAAATCAGCGGCTCATCAGTTTTTACAGGCGCGAATTCTTCGCCTGGCACTGTTGGCAGAACTTAGACTAACCGGTCAATTGCCCCCTGCTTTTTTTGCTGAGCGAATGAAAGACGAACAATTATTACTGCAGTCCGAACTACATGCCATCACCATCGTTACACTGGCTGCCGCCCAACGAGCTGCAAGGGCAGCTTTGCAGGTTTTTACCCGGGCTGTTGATAAGGCACTCCCTATTTAATGGTAAATAGAGTCTGTACAACATGCCCACACCCATTCCTGATCCGGTACATCAAAAGGCGATACTTATTTCCTTTCTACAATTAAGAAGGGCGGTTGGCTGGTGCGGCATTGCCTTGCCCATATTTTTATTTCTTGCTTTTACCTTCCAGTATCCGCATTGTTCCCTGCCACCTAGTATCAGTCATTTTTATTACACCGGTTTGGGTACCTACTTTACCGGAACCCTATTTGCTGTGGCTATTTTTTTATTTCATTACCGTATGCCCGAAAAAATTGATCGGATCGCAGCGCAGGTTGCAGCCGTGGCTGCCTTGGTGGTAGCCTGCTGCCCAACCAATCCCTATTGTAATAGTTGTATTACTTGTATTCAAATCGAATGGATTCCCCACCCCATCGTAACAAAACTGCATTACGTGGCTGCCCTGGTATTTTTTTTGGTGTTGGCCTTCTTTTGTATTTGTCTCTTTACCAAAACTCACGCAAACCTTCCCGAAACACCTCAGAAAATTATTCGAAACCGATTGTATACAACTTGCGGGTATACCATCCTCATTTGTATTGGAATTCTGGCATTGCAGGAATGGCAGTGGTTTATCCAACGCATACCATTGATCAAGGGGTCATCCACCACATTTGTTGTAGAAAGCATTGCATTGTTGGCATTCGGTATTTCGTGGCTGGTGAAAGGGGAAACTCTTTGGAAAGATGCAACCTAACGCATATGAATTGCAGTGGCTGCATATTTCAGGATGATATTATTATACAGTGAAACAGGGTATCTATGATGTTGTTACCTATATTGAATTAGAAGTTGTTGTCTTGGGTATTTAATGCAACAATGATAATAATATATCTAACCGATGGTGATTTGAACTCCGAAGCGCATAGTCTCCTTCCGCCACGGCGGATGGGAAGACTACGCGAGGAAGTAAAACCCGGCATTATTAGCATTTGTTATGAAAGCCTAAAATTGTTTCGAATATTTCGTTTATTTCGAATATTTCGTTAAATTTGTTGTATAATTTATGCCCAATGACAGAAGTTTTAGAAATACCGACCCTCGAGGAGCAGAAAACAGCAAAGGCAACGCTGGATGCAATGAAGCAAACAAACCCAGATTCGCAGCCAAAAGTGTTTATTTCTTATGGTGAAGGTTCTTCTTTTGCTATTCCACAGCGGATGATCAAGTACCTTACTTATATGCTCAGCAGCATGGCTGATGGCAAAGGCTTCCGGCTGATTCTGGGGGATGAAGATTTAAGCTCACAGGAAGCCGCTGATATACTTCATGTGTCGAGACCCTTCCTTATTAAGCTATTGGAACAGGGACAGATTCCCTTTCAGAAAGTGGGAAAGCACCGCCGTGTTAAATTAAAGGATCTGCATGCTTACGAAGAGCGGCAGCAGGCGTTGCGAAACCAGCAACTCGACTACCTAGCGCAGCAGGCACAAGAATTAAACATGGGGTATTAATAATGAAAGTTATACTTGATGCCAATGTGCTGTATCCAGCCCCTGTGCGTGATATGTTATTGAGTCTTGCCAATAATAATATGTTTCAACCAAAATGGTCAGCTGCAATCAATGAAGAATGGGTAAGAAATTTAGTAGCTAACAGGCCTGATATCAAAAGAGAAAATACTGAAAATACAATTCGCTTCATGAATAGGGCCTTCCCGGATGCTAATACAGAACCTTACCCATCAACAATCGCAGAACTTAATCTACCCGACCCCAATGACCAGCATGTACTTGCTGCCGCAATCTCGGCAGAAGCTGAGTTGATTGTAACCTTTAACTTAAAAGATTTTCCGCCTAGCCTCCTAGCTCCTAGAGGAATCGAAGCCATCCACCCCGACGATTTTATCCTGGGGCTGATAGAAGTAGATAAGGTTACTGCTTTTGATGCCTTTGAAAAGCAAGTCGCAAGACTTAAAAATCCACCGCTTTCAAGAGACTATGTTTTGGATAAATTGAATGATTGCAATTTGCCTAAAACAGCAGCCTCTTTGCGATTACCGCATACAATGTAACCCATCTGTAGCACTGTTGTTTCCCTTCTCCGAATAGTCTTACGCCTTTTTGGATGGAGACTGCGAGGAAGGGACATACATATAGGTTTTCAATCTGAATTTATTTCATCATTTTTCCAGATTCCCATTTCATTAATTCTTTTTCTATTTTTTATTAAATATTGTTGCAGCATCTATAGACGCAGTGCCCAAAGCCGTCAAACAAATTTTTTTATTTTGATAATCAGAAGGATATCCAGAAGGAAACCTCAGATCATTACATTCTTCTGTTCCATCCTCCTCGGTGGTTATTAAATACATTGTTTCTAATTTTTCATCAACATCAACATTATACCCACAGATAGGAGATATGTTAACAATTTTATAAGAAAGGGTCTTCTGTATTTTACCTTCATTTTTACAAACCAATGTCCCATTTGTTGTAAATTCCCATACGAAATCTGGGTACTCTTCATGTTCCCAAATTCCAATAATGTTTTTTCTTGCCTCAATTAAGTATTGAGGGTCCTGAAAAGAAGCATTAACTTTATTTCGATGACTGTTTGAATATACTAGAGCAACAGCTGAAATAGTTATGAAAACTGTTAGTAAGATAAAGAAAGTTTTTTTGTGTTTCATAAATTATAGATTTTAGTGAATTTTAAAGGGGGTTTGTTTAGTTATCACAGTCAATATTTTCATTGACTTTTGTAAAATAAGATCTTCTTTCTTTTAGTCCAAATGCGTCTCTGTTTTTGTAGGCTG
>CAIUKP010000009.1 GCA_903899675.1 uncultured Bacteroidota bacterium
CGCACGGGAAACTGGGGGTCTTTTTTCAGTAACTCCAATAAAGTAGCCGCTTCTACATAGTTTTCTTGCTCAATCTGATTGCGGGCCTGCCATAAAAAGCTTTCATTGCGGCTGGGTGGAAAGCTAGTAATTCTTTTCCAGAGGTTTTTACTTTCGCGGGTGGCAATGGTAAATACACCATTGGTATTACTGGCATTACTCCCAATGGGAACATCATACCCATCATCTTTAGGCGCATATGCATAATTGATGTATTGAAACACCACTCCAGCCGAATCAAAATGCTGTTGAAACAAATAAGCTCTGCCCATGAGCATGTATAATTTGTCTACCCAATCACTTCTCAAATCATGCAATAAAATACCAGCGGTGCATTTGTAAATTACGGTATCTAATAGCGGATCGCTAACGGTTTCGGAAAGTTGATAGGGATAGAAGGGCAGCAATTGAGTATAGTCGTCGGGTTGAAGGGCTGCTGCCCGTTCTTCAATCTCATTCATCAACTCCCGGGCATTAAAATGATAATTAAAACGGCTCACCGTGTTATTATAAAACCTTCTGGGAAAGGTGAATTTTTTATTGCCCGACCGTTCAGAAGAGAGTGTTCGGTTTTCGTATTTGGCCGGTTTCGGAACTTCAATGGAAGTGTTTGGCTGAGCCTTTAGTAGTAATGGAAAACAAAGCATTACTACAAGCCATTTCGGTCGCCAGTAGTTGGAAATACGAATTGATAAAAAGGTTGTAAAGGGCCTGTACATAAAATGTGTTTAAAATTACATTTATTTCTGTTGCCATTCTACGGAAAAAGCAGCCAAGTATGTACCTTTAACCTGTTTTTATCAAATGGCAACTAGCGAATTCAATAATACCCTCAGCCGACTCCGGAACAGCTATCGTTTGGTAGTGATGAACGATGATACTTACGAAGAAGTGGTAACCTTTCGGTTATCGCGTTTGAGCGTGTATATTGGCTTTAGCACACTCTTTGTTTTACTGGTGGGCCTAACCATTGCCCTGATAGCATTTACTCCGCTCAAATACTATATCCCCGGTTATGGTACCCGCGAAAGCAGAACCGCCCTGCAGGTATTAAAAATTCGTACCGATTCGCTCGAAAGGGCTATCCATTATAAAGATCAGTATTTGGATGGGGTAAAAAAAGCCTTGTCTGGAAATGGCATACAGGTATTAGACACTATTCCTGTTACTGTACCCTCTTCCCAAACCTCCATTGATTAAATAACTGCAATGCGTAGATTATTCGATAAACAAATGATGCCCTTGTGGACTGCTTTTCTGTTGGTTTCAGCACTGCTGGTTATGGGTTGGAATCAACTACCTAACAAACAGATTAATCCATGGGTGGTGTTAAGTGCAAATGCCCTTTTAATGGGTATTGCTGTACTAAATATTGCATATCACCGATCCAGTCTCCAAAAAAAGAATCCCCAGGCAGTTTTACGAAGTGTGATGGGGGCTACCATGGTAAAGCTTTTTGTGCTGGCAGCCCTTGTAATCATTTATTTAGTGAGTGCCGGTTCTGCCAGAAGTATCTATGCAATAATTGTATCTATGGCACTGTATATCATATACTCATGGCTGGAAACTAAAATTTTACTTCAAATGAAATCGCCGAAATAATGGCTGCCACTGAACATCCCTTGCAGGCTTTGGCGGCTTATTTACCCGAGGGCAGTTTTGAGCGAGTGGCGGAATTTCTTCATCAGTATAAAGTACACTTAACCATTACCCGCCAGCGGAAATCTGTATTGGGCGATTACCGCCATGCTGGCAGAGAAGGAAATCATCGCATTAGTATTAATGGAAATCTTAATAAATACGAGTTTCTTATAACCTTGTTGCACGAATTGGCTCATCTGCTAACTTTTGAGCAATTTCAGCATCGGGCTGCACCGCATGGCATAGAGTGGAAACAGCAGTACAGTCAATTATTGAGTCATTTTGTAGCGCATCAGATTTTTCCGCCCGACATTGTTCGTGCCTTGCAGTCATCCATCCGAAATCCGGCTGCTACGGCCAATGGGGAAACGGATTTGTTGCTGGTATTGCGAAAGTATTCGATTCAAAAAAAGGAGGGGTACATCACCATGGAGGAATTAGGAGAAGGGGAGTGGTTCCAGACCGAAAATGGGAGAACCTTTCAGAAAATCAGCCGACGACGCAAACGATTTACTTGTATAGAACAATCTTCCGGACTCAGTTATAGCTTTAGTGCGGTAACTGAGGTAAGAAAAATTGAACGTCCAGCCCCCCAAAAATTGTAAGTGGTTATTAGGCTACTGCCTTTTTTACCAAATCAGCTGCTTCGCTTAGTTCGATGGCAGACTGCACTTTCAGGCCACTTTCGTCGATTAGTTTTTTAGCTTCTACTGCATTGGTACCCTGCAAGCGAACAATGATGGGAATATTGATATTACCCATTTTGTTGTAGGCATCAATCACCCCAGAAGCAACCCGGTCGCAACGTACGATACCCCCAAAAATATTGATGAGGATGGCTTTTACGTTCGGATCTTTTAAAATAATTCTAAAGCCAGCCTCAACGGTTTGCGCATTGGCAGATCCACCTACGTCTAGAAAGTTGGCAGGCTCTCCACCGCTAAGTTTAATCATATCCATGGTTGCCATGGCCAATCCGGCACCATTTACCATACAACCTACGTTTCCGTCGAGTTTAACGAAATTGAGGTTAAACTGTCCTGCTTCTACTTCGGTAGGGTCTTCTTCTGAAACATCGCGCAGGGCAGCAATATCCGCATGCCGCATCAATGAATTATCGTCGATATTCATTTTACAGTCAACTGCAATGATTTTTTCGTCGCTGGTTTTAAACAGGGGATTAATTTCCAACATGCCGCAATCGATGCCTACGTAGGCATTGTATAGATTGGTAACAAACTTCACACAGTTTTTAAAGGCATCACCCGATAACCCGAGGTTAAAGGCAATTTTGCGGGCTTGAAAACCCCGCAATCCACCGCTGGGATGGATCCACTCTTTAAATATTTTTTCAGGGGTATTGTGCGCCACTTCTTCAATATCCATACCGCCTTCTGTACTGTACATGATAACGTTCATTCCTTTGGCACGATCTAACAAGATAGATAGATAAAACTCTTTTACTGGATTGGCGCCGGGATAATATACATCCTGTGCGATTAATATTTTGTTTACTTTTTTTCCTGCTGGCCCCGTTTGTATGGTAACCAAGGTTCCACCCAGGATATTTTTAGCAATTTGGGTAACATCTTCTAAACTTTTTGCTACCGCAACTCCCCGTTGTTCTGTACCCTCAATTTTACCCTTACCCCTTCCGCCGGCATGAATTTGTGCCTTGATTACGGCGAAATTATTACCAGTTTCGGTTTTTAACTGGCGATAAGCTTCTTCTGCAGCCATTACATTATCAACAGCAATACCTTCCTGCACCGGTACCTGATATTTTTTCAACAGTTCTTTGGCCTGATATTCGTGGAGATTCATGCGGAATTTTTTTTGCGAAGATAATACAAAGCCCGATTGGTTGGGGGTACTTTTAAAAGGTTGCTAACAATTATTTTGCTAATTTTGAAGTCAACAGCAAATAATCGTTCATTTAAAAAAAATCGCATGAAAAAAACACTCCTTTCTTTCGCAGCCATCTTACTGTTTGCCGCTTTGGTTTCATTTGTTCCTGCTTCCAGCCACAGCTTTGCAGATTTAACCGTAAACCTCGAAAAAAGCCGTATTGATTGGGTTGGCTCTAAGAAATCTGATTTCCATACCGGTATTGTACCCCTGAAAAGCGGATCAGTATCTGTAGATGGTGGAAAATTAACGGGTGGCAAATTTGTAATTGATATGGCCAATTTGAAAGTTACCGATGGTGCCGGCGATCGCCTGGCTGGTCACTTAAAATCAGCTGAAATTCTGGATGTAGCCAAAAATCCGGAAGCAACTTTTGCAATCAGCAAAGTTACCTATACATCAGATAATACCGCTTCTATTGCTGGTTCATTAACCTTTAATGGCACTACCCTGCCATTGGTTTTTAATGCTAATATTCGCAATTCAGACGACAAAGGATTTTTTGCCCAGGCTTTCTTTAGCTTCGACAGAACTTTGTTTGGCGTGAAATATGGAGTAGGCGCCGTTTCTAACGACGTTCAACTGGCCATTCACCTGTTTGCTAAGTAATTTCAATAAAATAATTGAATGAATAGTGCCCGTCCGCCTAAGGCAGACGGGCATTTTTTTTAATCAGATCCTCGTACCTTGTACCAAAAAATAACCCATGTTAGCCCAAACGCTTGCCGAAATTCCTGAAATACAAATGATTCCCGGATATTTTGCCCGGTTCGTTCATACCGATCGTATGACGCTTTCTTATATAACTGTAACAGCAGGAGCGGAATTGCAGGAACATGATCATCCGCATGAGCAGGTTTCTACCGTTTTAGAAGGGGAATTTGAGCTTACACTGGCGGGGAACCCCATTCGTTTAAAGCCCGGGGAAGTGCTCGTGATACCAACCGGTACGCGCCACTCAGGAAAAGCCATTACAGATTGCAGGCTCTTGGATATTTTTACGCCAGTACGGGAAGATTACAGGGCACTTTCAGAAAAAGCAGCTGCTGACAAATAAGCATTACTTAACCTTCGGCATGTAATTGTTGGATAGCTGCCGTTAGTTGAGGCACTACTTCGAACAAATCGCCAACGATGCCATAATCAGCCGCCTTAAAGAAGGGCGCTTCGGGGTCTTTGTTGATTACTACAATTACTTTACTTCTGTTTACGCCAGCTAAGTGCTGAATAGCGCCGGAAATTCCAAGGGCTATATATAAGTTGGGCGCAATTTGAACGCCGGTTTGGCCCACGTGTTCGTGATGTGGTCTCCAATGAGCATCACCTACTGGTCGGCTACAGGCGGTTCCGGCTTTTAGTACCTTCGCCAGATCTAATAATACGCCCCAATTTTCTGGTCCTTTCAAACCTCTTCCGCCACTTACTACAATATCTGCTTCGGTAAGTGGAACTTCTCCTTCTATTTTATTTACCGCAGTAACTTTTCGGGTAGAAGCGGGAACCGGAATAGACAAGCTGGTAACTACGGTTTCAGTTGCAACAAAAGGAATCGTTACACTATTGGGATTGAGGGTAATTATCTTTTTATCAGTATTGATGCTAACATCAGCAAAAGCTTTTCCAGAAAAAACGGTTTTTCTCACTGAAAATCCATTCGAAATATCTGGTACCGCAATAGCTCCAGAAACCAATCCTGCACCCAATCGGGCAGAGAGGCCCGGCGCAACCGATTTGGAACTGGGATTATTAGAAAATACAATTACATCGGCCCCAATCTGTTCGATAGCCGCCGAAATAACCGATACATACACAGATGGATTAACCGCTTGCAAGTTGGCATCTGCTACCTGATAAACCTGGCTGGCTCCATAAGCCCCTAATGCCGAGAGGTTATCCGTGCAATTACCCAGTACCAGCACCCCGGCACTCGTTCCAGAAATTCGGGCAATTTCATTTCCGTAGCTGATGATTTCAGCGTTGGATTTTTTCAGGTGACCTTCTTGTAAATCGGCTATTATTAAAACAGACATGGTAATTATTTTTTGTATTAAATAACTTTGGCTTCTTCGTGTAATAATCTAACTAACTCTGCTACATTATCGGCACTTACCAGCTTCACACCAGCTTTGGCAGCAGGTAATTCATATCGGGTGATGGTAGTTAATGGGGTTACTGCTTCGGCAGCAACTACATGCAGCGGTTTGGTACGTGCACCCATAATTCCACGCATGTTGGGGATTCTTTGTTCTGCTATCCCTTTTTGGCAACTGATTATAGCCGGTAGGCCACAACTAATGGTTTCTTCACCGCCTTCCACTTCACGCGTTACAGAGCAACCCTCGGGGGTTACTGAAAACTGGGTGGCCAGCGATACATATTCTGCAGGATATAATTCGGCTATCATGCCACCTAAAGAGGCATTATTTGAATCGATGGCTTCTTTACCGGTAAATACTAAATCGTATTTTTCCCGATCGCAAAGAGCAGCAATTTGTTTGGCTACCGTATAGCTATCGTTAGAAACGATATCAATACGAAATGCTTCATCCCCACCTAATGCCAATGCCTTTCGAATAATAGGTTCACTATCTGCCCCGCCAACGGAAACCAAGTGTATAATGGTTGCAGGATCTGATTCTTTTAATTCAATAGCACGCACCAAGGCATACCATTCATCGTAGGGGTTAATAATCCATTGCACACCCGCTTCATCAAAACGAGTATTGTTTTCGGTAAAGGCAATCCGGCTGGTGGTATCCGGTGTTTTACTGATGCAGACCAGTATTTTCATACAGTTCGATATAAGGGTTACAAATTAGTTGAGATGGCAAATGGTTGTTTATGCAACTAATTGCAAATATAGGAAGGAATTTCACAGAGTTTTCAACCAAATCGTTAATTTTTTTATGCTGATTTGGAACAATATCATCCCATTATTCGTGTGTATATTTGGAGATGAATCGGATGGAAAAATTAAAAGAATACCTGAAAGCGCAGCCCGAAGACCCTTTTCTGAATCATGCTTTGGCTTTAGAATATAGTAAAGAAGGGGAACTAGATTTAGCGCGCGAACTATTCATTCGGCTCTTACAGTTGCATCCAGCATATGTAGGTTCTTATTATCACCTAGCTGCCCTGTTATTGCAGCAAAATCAAAGGGATGCAGCCATTGAATGGTACGAAAAAGGGATGGCCGTAGCCAAAAAGGCAGGGGATACCCATGCATTCAACGAATTACGGGCAGCTTATGACGATGTAATGGATGTGTAAGAAAAAAGGCTTTCTCAGCTACCTCTAGAGCCACCTGTTTTGATGGGTTTCTTTCCACCACCGCTGGCTTTACTAGCTCCTGGCTTAGCAATAAATTTAGAACTTTGGGCACCGGGCTTAGTAGATGAATTGCCGGATTTGCCATTTTTTTTGTTATTCACGGGTAATGACATACAGCTGAATTTACGATAAAGGTACGATTTTTTTCGCAGATAGCAAGTCAGCTGACTAGAGAAAGGTTCAACTGATTCGCAGCCGCAGTTCATTATCTATTTTGGTAAAAAGATGGTAGGGTTTGTACGATCTCCAATCCGGCAATTCCATCAGCTCCATGTAATAGGGGAGCTTTTTTTTAATAAAGTCTTGCTGTGTTGCCGGCGGCATATTCAAAATAATAATCCATCCCTCTTCCTCGCTCACCTCATCATACCATTCGCGGTAATATTCATTGTCGCTGCTGTGAAAATTCAGCACATTTTCGGCGATGAAAATAAATTTGCTAATTCCTTTCTTCATCAATTCATCGCCAATTTCCCGCTTCAACATCATGATATCGTTTTCAATGGCATCGTTCCATTCTCCAATTAATTCGATTACACAAAAGTGAAGTTCATAGTCTACATAGATGATTTTGAGATAAAGGGTTTTGCTGCCAAAATCATCCCACTGCGGGTGGATATAATAATTGTAAATAGTTTGCGAGAACTCGAATTCGCTGTATTTGGTGCCATAAAAGGGCGATAGCTTGTCATCAGCTGCGATATACAAATGCCTCCAATTATAAAATGGCTCGATGGTATGCATAGGTATTTTAATGCCCGTTTTCGGCGGCTTCAATAGCTTTTTTCACACTGCCATGCTTCAACAGCAGATCTTTGGCTTGCTCGTAATCTTTCAGTGCCAATCCCTCCATTACCATCTTCACTCCACGGTCTACCAGTTTCACATTACTGAGCTGCATGTTCACCATTTTATTATCTTCTACGCGGCCCAACTGAATCATAACAGCGGTAGAAATCATATTCAGTACCAGTTTTTGGGCGGTTCCGCTTTTCATCCGGGTACTGCCGGTAACAAATTCAGTTCCAACTACCACTTCTACCGGAAAATCTGCTTCCCGCGATACCGGTGTATTCGGATTACAACTGATACTGCCTGTGATAATACCCTTCCGTCTGCAATGTTTTAAAGCACCAATCACATAAGGCGTGCTTCCACTGGCAGCCAAACCCACTACTACATCTTTATCACTCACAAAATGTTTCTGTAAATCGTTCCAACCTTCATCAGGATGATCCTCTGCAAATTCCACGGCAGTGGTAATGGCTTTGTCGCCCCCGGCAATGATGCCGATTACCAGTCCATACGGTACCCCAAATGTGGGCGGACATTCACTGGCATCCACAATACCCAACCGGCCGCTGGTACCGGCTCCAATATAAAATAAGCGGCCTCCTGCCAGCATTTTGTCGGAGATAGCGGCCACTAACTTTTCAATTTGCGGAATAGCTTTTTCTACTGCATCCGGCACCGTTTTATCTTCCTGATTGATATTTTGTAACAATTCAGGAATACTCATTTTCTCTAGGTGTCTGTACTGGGAGGGAAGCTCAGTATATCGGATAAAATCTTTCATATGATTATTGATGATATTGAATCAAACCTTGCAAGGGCGTTTTCATAACCCGACCCAGCTTTAGTCCATAATGGTTGCAAAGTTCTTGTAAAACATCTTTGAAACCAAAAGCAATACTTCCGGTAAAATGAACCGGAAGCTGTTCGCGCTCCTTGTATTTAAGCAGGTGGTGGAAAAAAAACTCGTTACAACCATCTTCCAATATATTTTCTACCATATAGTGCCCCCTGTTTTCGGCCAAAAAAACTGCGAAGGATGCCAAATAACGATTGGCTAGGGGCTTTTTGTAAACATTTTCGAGAATATCGGCTCGGGTTTGGTTAAATCGACTTTCGAATGCCGATTGTAAAGCATCATCCATGGTTTCGTACAAATAGTATTGTACCAATTTTTTTCCGAGGTAGGCGCCACTTCCCTCATCACCCAGTATATAGCCGATACCCGGACTATTTTTTACAATCTTTTTACCGTTATAGTAGCAGGAATTGGAACCGGTTCCTAAAATGCAGGCAATTCCTTTGCTATGGCCGCATAAGGCTCGGGCAGCGGCCAATAAATCGGTTTCAATTGCGTGGGTAGCTTTTGGAAAAACTTGTTTCAATGCATGTTTCATTACAGCTCGGTTATGGAGGTTGCTTAAACCAGTGCCATAAAAATGTACTTTACTAATAACGACACCCTTCAGTTTAGGCAATAATTCACTTTGTAAAATTCCTACGATTTGCTCCTGACTCAGAAAATAGGGACTGATGCCCTGGGTGGTTATTTTCCGAGTTTTTCCATTTGTAATCAAACACCAGTCGCATTTGGTAGCGCCGCTGTCTGCAATTAGTTGAATAGGCATACAGAAAATATTTATTGCTAAAGTTCACCCGAATTCCGGCCATTAGTGTTCGGAAATAGAAGTCAAATATCCCCCTTTCAGTATTTATATGGATATTTGCCCGGCATATAACAAGTGCAAAGAACCAATATTTATGGCAAGAAAAAAAATACAGGTCTGGCTGCCCCTTTTATTTGCCTTGGTGATGTGTGCCGGGATGTATATAGGCTATCAGTTGCGCGATAAAACCGGTAATACCGGCAGCATGGGTTCCCGTTCTACTTCTGCCTTGCCAGAATTGATGAAATTAATTCGGGAAAAATATGTAGATCCGGTTTCAGCTGATAGCATTGATCAGCTGGTGAGCAATGAATTATTAAGTCACCTCGACCCCCATTCGGTTTGGTTAAATCGCAGCGCATTACAAGAGGCAGAAGAAGAAATGAATGAGTCGTTTAAGGGTATTGGCGTTGAGTTTCAAATGATTCAGGATACGGTAAATGTAATTTCCCTTATACCCAAAGCGCCCGCTGAAGTAGCCGGTGTGCAGGTGGGCGATCAGTTGCTTCGATTGAATGATTCCATTCAGCTTTCGGGTAAAAAACTTGCAGTTGCTGAAGTACGTAAATTATTGCGGGAGCAACCAGCAGTAAAATTGAAACTAACCTATTTGCGCAATCATCAGCTGCGGGATATTTCTTTTAATCGGGGAAATGTGCCCCTTCCTTCAGTGGATGCCGCTTTTATGCTAACCCCCCAAACCGGTTATTTGCACCTGAATAAATTTGCCAATCGTTCGTACGAAGAATTTATGCAGCAGATGGAAGGATTACAGAAAAAGGGGATGCAGCAGCTAGTATTGGATTTACGGGGTAATGGAGGTGGTTTGATGAAGGAAGCCATTGATATTGCCGACGAATTTTTGTCGAACGACAAATTGATTGTATATACCATGGGCGAGCATGTTCCACGTAACAATTATTTCGCCAAGCGGGATGGTATTTTTGAAAAAGGACAACTGGTGGTATTGATTGATGAATCTTCTGCATCTGCTTCTGAAGTATTGGCGGGTGCGTTGCAAGACTGGGACCGGGCTACCCTTATTGGCCGTAGAAGTTTTGGGAAGGGATTGGTGCAACAGCAGTTTTCATTATCAGGAGGCACGGCTGTTCGGCTTACTACTGCTCGCTACTATACCCCTTTGGGCCGTAATATTCAAAAACCCTATGAAACTGATAAAGCAACCTATCAGGAAGAAATCATGCACCGGATTCTGAAATCCCCCAATGATAAGGAGGATACATCTTATCGTAAGGGTAAAGTATATACTACCCCGGCCGGACACAAAGTGTATGGGGGTGGGGGTATTCAACCCGATATGGTTGAGCTTTGGGATAGTACCGAATTAAGTTCCGCCATCATGGAATTATTGTACAAGAATACCCTGAATATATTCACCTATCAATATTACCTGCAGCATAAACAGGCATTAGATACCCTCAGTTCTCCTAAGCAAATCAACACCTATTTTCAGCCGGAAGACTCATTTTGGAATCAGTTAACGGCTGCGGCAACCCGGGATAGAATTTCCCTTTCCGGAATAACGCCCCCACAGAAAAAGTTTGTATTACAGCGGGCAAAGATGTTATTGGCCCGGCAACTATTTCGGCAGCCCGGTTATTACGAAGTGGGGGCACAGTATGATGAGGCGGTTAGAAAAGCGTTGGAAATTTTAAAATAAAATACCCAATAACTGCAATCAGTTTATCCTTAATTTAGCCAAAACTTTGCCATATGAATCTCTTCAGATCAGGGATAACGCTATTGCTGTGTTTATCCAGTATTATTTCAATAGCCAACGACACTACCCTAGCCATTATTCCAGAGCCTTTATCGGTAATTCAGGGAAAAGGAAGTTATATTCTGCCTGCTGCTATTACCATTGCTGCCCCGGCTACCGAAGAAGCAGGATGGGTGGTAAGCACCCTCAAAACGCAACTGGCTAATGCTACCGGCAAAAATATTTCGGCAGGAACTGCTGCATCAGCAACCATTACCCTGCAAACCGCCTCGGGAGAAGCGGCCACATTGGGTACGGAGGGGTATCGCCTTTCTGTAAATGCCAAAGGGATTGTTATATCCGCTGCCTCGCCTGCAGGTTGGTTTTATGGAGTGCAAACCCTGTTTCAACTACTGCCCAAAGAGATTGAAAACAAAACTCCCAAAAAAAATATTACCTGGAAAGTTCCCTATGTAACTATCATGGATAAACCCCGATTTGGTTGGAGGGGGCTTATGTTTGATGTGTCGCGTCATTTTTTTACCAAACAAGAAGTGAAGCAGTTTATTGATGATATGGTTCGGTATAAGTATAATTTATTACACCTGCACCTAACGGATGATGAAGGATGGAGAATTGAAATAAAAGGCTTTCCCCGTTTAACCACCGTTGGTGCCTGGAATGTAAAAAAAGAAGGCTATTTTGGAACCTTTCCAACACCAGCTCCCAATGAAATCAAGAATTATGGCGGATTCTATACACAAGATGATATCCGGGAACTGGTGAAATATGCCAAAGAGCGCTTTGTAAATATTATGCCGGAAGTTGATGTTCCGGGACATAGTTTAGCAGCCGTAGTTTCTTATCCCGAATTATCCGGAACCCCAGATATGGCCAAGCAATATCAAGTGCGGTCTGGGGAAGAAATTATGGACTGGTCTCATGGAAATCCCCCCACTGCCATGGTAAATAATACCTTATCGCCGGTAAAGGAAAATGTATATCAGTTTCTCGATCAGGTAATCACGCAACTCGCTGATTTATTCCCTTTTCCTTACATACACTTGGGAGGCGATGAATGCCCTAAAAATTACTGGGAAAAAGATCCCGAAGTGCAGGCTTTAATGAAAAAGGAGGGGTTGAAAAATATGGATGAAGTGCAGAGCTATTTCGAAAAGCGGGTGGAGAAGCTGGTAAGTGCAAAGGGTAAAAAAATGATTGGATGGGATGAAATTTTGCATGGCGGTTTGGCACCCGGTGCAGCAGTTATGAGCTGGCAGGGTATGAAAGGCGGAATAGAAGCGGCCCGGCAAAAGCATGAAGTGGTTATGACGCCTACAACCTTTGCCTATATTGATTATATGCAAGGAGATGCAGCCACAGAACCCCATGTGTACGCAACCCTTCGACTGAAAAAGTCGTACGAATTTGAACCGGTGCCTACGGGTGTTTCGGCAGAGTATATAAAGGGCGGACAGGGTAATTTATGGACTGAGCAGATTTATAATTATCGGTATTTACAATACATGGTATGGCCACGGGCTTTTTCGTTGGCCGAAACTTTTTGGACGGCTGCGGACAAGAAAAACTGGAATCGGTTTGCCCAAAAAACCGAAGCCCATATGGAGCGATATGATATAGCGGAGAAGAAATATGCTACCAGTATGTTCGATCCCATTATTACTACCACTAAAGCTACCGATGGTCGTTTGCAGGTGCAGTTTGATACGGAATTAAACGATTTGCAGTTGTATTATTCATTCGACAATACTTTTCCCGATTATTTTTATCCTGCTTATAAGGGAGGCGCAGTATATCCTCCGGCAGAATGTTCTATGATGCGGGTAGTAGCGTATAGAGGAAAACAAAAAATGGGTAATATGATTACGATTACCCGGGAAGAACTGGAAAAAAGGGCCAATAAAAAAGGCGAATAGGCTGAATGTGCCCTGCTGAAAAGTTATTGACATTTTGGGGAAGATAACTTTTTTCTGCCTGCGAATTATTTGGTAATTTACCCTTTGTATATTGATAAAATATAACCACCCATGGGTTCAGTTTCGTTATTAGCCTTGTTAGCAGCTGCCATTGTTTTTTCTGCAGGTGGAATTTTGGTTGGATGGGTATTGGTAAAGGGAAAGCCCAATCCTCAAAAGGGAGAGCCCTATGAGTGTGGGATTCCTACCGACACATCCCCATGGCAACAGTTTACCATTGGCTACTATTTATTCGCCTTGCTATTCCTGATTTTTGATGTGGAACTGGTTTTTTTATATCCTTGGGCAGTGGTGGTAAAAGAGGTAGGCATGGCCGCCTTATTCGAAATCGGCATTTTTATTTTTATATTATTTGTTGGGTTTTTGTATGCCCATAAAAAAGGAGCCTTACAATGGAAATAAATCATTCTCCTTCTCAAACAACAGATGTATTTCCCGGAGTGGTAATGGATTTACCGGGCGGAGGAGTAGTTACCAGTAATTTTCAAGATTTGATTAACTGGGCACGATCAAATTCAC
>CAIUKP010000010.1 GCA_903899675.1 uncultured Bacteroidota bacterium
ATATTCAATCCATCATTTCCACCATTTAGTTGAACAATTACCAATACATGGTCTGTTTCTGTTGCAGGCAATAATAAGGAAGAAATTTCCGGTGAACTCATACCAAATGCACGAAAAGAAAACCCATTCAGCAGTGATGGCAATAGCACCCCGGCCGGTAAAGTTTTTTGTAAAAAAGATCTTCTTTTCATGGATTGATTTTTACAGGAGATTCGCTAACACAATTGATATTCGGGCAGGTTCATTAAATATTTTAACAAGTCGCGCAACCTATTTTTCACTGTATTGGTATTGGTAGTATTTCCCGGTGTTGACAAGAACAAATTCCAGGCATCGGTCCAGTAATGATCATCCGACTGCCCCCCCAATAAAATATCTCTTTTCAGTTGCTGCTTCGAAGCGGCAGAAATATCAATTCTAAGAATTAAGTATGTAATATCGTTGATTAATTTATTGGGATCAGCAGGATTCGACAATTTTTTAACCCATTCAACCTGATCAATTTTCAACACAAATCCATTCAGGGTATAACCTGTCAAAATCATGGTATCTGTAAATTGAATTCGACGGGGAAGGGTATCACTATTAATCCATACCTCATAAAATTGGGGCTCCTGATAATAGGCTTTCCAACCACTTACATCCGGCGGATCGCCAATTCTCTGTTGCATATTCGAAGCCCAGTTAAACAGATAATTAAAGTGTCCATAATTGGTTGCATAATCCGATGCGGGGGGAAGGGAAACGGTAAATTCACGACAAAGACCTACAACCAAATCGATGGGACTCTTTATTTGACAGCCAACAGCTAGTGAATTAAAAAAGTGTTCGCTTTTTAGTAGTGCTTCCAGTACTGGCAATATCTCATAATTATTCTGTACGAATAAATTAGCTAGGGGTGTTATGATGGTAGCTTCAACGGTGGCATCAATATCATAATAAATAAACCAGCGGTAAAGTCGCCTACAAACGTATTTGCTTACCTCATTGGTTGCAAAAATCATGGTCAGCATATCGTCTAACTCCAGTTCTCCGGCAGTGGCTGTTGTTCGGCCGGCAATAGTGGTATTATTATAAAATGCTGAAAACTTTTTGGCATTTTTATCGTGGCGGGTTACATCAAAATAAGAGGTAGCTGTGGTAGTATTGATTCTCCAACCGGTTAACACTCGGGCAGCAGCTTTTACGTCATCTTCCGTGTACTTTGAACCAGTGCCTTTTCCACAGCAGAAGAGTTCTTGAAGTTCTCGTCCATAATTTTCGTCGGGTGCTGTAACGGTATTGTATTGACCATTCAGGTATACCAGCATACCGGGATCTAGTGTAACGGCACGGGTAAGTGCTTTAAAATTGCCCAGAGCATTGGTACGCAATACCTGATGGTGGCGAAAAACATAAATAGGATTGCTGATATTATCCGCTTCCGTGGCAAAGTGGTTATGCCAGAATAAAATCATTTTCTCCTTGATACTTCTATCCTGATTAATCATATTGCCAATCCACCATTTTTGGAATGACAACACCCGATTTCCATCTAATGCGCCATCTGCATTTAAATCATTTACCCAGGTAGTTCCTGCGGCTATATTGGTATCTGGCTTAATAACATTAGATCCAGGCACATAATCCTTCACCGGTGGATTAGGAGAAGGGGTTGAAGGATTGAGCAATTCACTAATAGTTTGTAAAAAGGTTCGGGTAGCGAAATATTTTACATCCTCGGGTTTAGCACCAAACTGCGTTCGCTTTAGTAAATGAATAACCTGGTCGGAAGTCCAAGACCCCGCATAAGGCGTTAATCCACCTCCGGGCGGCGGAGGAGGGGCTCCCTGATTAGAAGCGGGTTGAATTATTTGCGAAATAAATTTTCGCCGGCTCATAGTCTATGGTCTAATTAAAGAATCAAGATACAATAAAATCATTTATTGATGCCTGATACCAATAAA
>CAIUKP010000011.1 GCA_903899675.1 uncultured Bacteroidota bacterium
CATCAATATCATCCTCAAGAAAAATACCGGAAAAGGAACCAATGGTTCCTTTCTATTGGGTACTGGAGTAGGCGCCAAGGGCAGATTGAATTCGGCTATTTTATTAGGACATCAAGAAGGTAAATGGAATATTGGACTCACTTACGATAATCGCTTTGCCGGTAGAACCCGCCATGCGGATGCAGAAAGGATCAATTATAACCTTACCAACAATTATCAACAGACCCAGGTGCGGGATGACGATCGTTATGAAGAAACGCATAATGGAAAATTGAATCTGGATTTTACGCCCGATAAGCGACATTCAATCGGGCTCGAGGTGAATGGCAATATCGATAACCAGCATAATATCGAAACACTGCTAACCAAAATTAATTCGAATACCCAACAATTTGTAGGCGCCAATCAGCGGGTGTCGGATGAGCGAGAAACGGGTAAATCGCTAGAGTTTGCCCTTAACTACAACCAAACCTTTGCCAACCCAAAAAAGAAGCTCGCGATTTTATTAAGCAGTGGACAAAACCGCGACCGTCAGAATACCGATATACCCACCACGCAGCTCGATAATGCCGGCAATCCTACCGGTTCGATATACAAGCAGCGTACTCGTAATTTTGAGGATGCAGGGGTAAGCAATGCGCGTATAGATTACACGGTTCCGGTTACAGCGCATGCCACCTTGGCAATGGGCTATAAAGGAACGTTTAGAAATATTGATGCCGATTTCGTGAGTGAATACCAGCAAGGGGGTAATTATTTCGTAAATACTGCGGCAAGCAATCGATTTATCTTTCAGGAGAACATTCAGGCCGGCTATTTGCAATACAAAGGATCTGCCGAAGCGGCATCCGGAAAAAATATTAAATACGATCTAGGACTCCGTGCCGAACAAACCAATAATTCCGGTAAAGAGGGCAGTGGTAAAAATTTGTTCACCAATAGCTACCTCCAATTTTTTCCTTCTGCAACGCTTTCGTATTATCTTTCCTCCAACGATTTTATCAAGTTGGGTTATTACCGACGCATTAATCGGCCTGGGTTGGGGCAGCTCAATCCCTTTATTGATATAACGGATTCACTCAACCCGCATGGTGGTAATCCGTATTTGCAGCCCGAGTTGGTGAATGCGATTGAAACGGGCATCACCAAAGAGTGGAATAAAAATTCTATTACCGTTAATCTGTTTTACCGACACGCTATCAATAGTATCCGCACTTTGATTACTCTTAACAACAATGGTGTTGCGCTGGTATTGCCGCAGAATATCGGGTCGAATAATACCTATGGCCTCGAAGCGATTGCTTCTTTTGAGCCACTGCCGGTTTGGTCGCTGAATGCAAGTGTATCTGTGTTTCGCCAACAGATGAATGCCGACAATATTGCCAAAGACTTGAGCAATGATGCTTGGAGTGGCTATGCCAAGTGTATCAATAATTTTTCATTGTCAAAAAACAGTAAGCTGCAGATTGCAATCAACTACACAGCACCTTCAGTTACGCCGCAAGGAACCCGGATTGCTGTGTACAATACCGATTGGGGCTTTCAGCAAAAAATAAGCAAGGGTAGGGGGGCGATTGGGTTGGTGTTAACGGATGTGTTTAATACCCAGCAAAGTGGCATTACTGCATCTGGAAAAGATTTTAATTACTATCGCAATTTTAAAGTAGATAGTCGAGCGGTCATGGTAAGCTTTGTATGGTCGTTTCGCACTAAGTTGAAGGAAGAGTTGTTGGAAAATAAGTATTCTAATGATTAAGCATACCTGAATATAGCAAGTAGCGTGAAGGAATATCTGTGAAAAAAATGGAGCGTTTTTCTTCCGGCTCTGTCCGTACCTTGGAAGGAGCATGGGCCTGTTGGCTTCCGAAGGATGTGAGGGAAGTTTCCCGTGTAGTTTCCGAGCGACAGGGAGGAACAGCACGGCATGTGCAAAATCAGTGTGCGTATGAGTGGGAGTGTGAGGAGGGCCCCCCATTCTATTTCTGTTCAGCAACCACCCTAGCAGGTGAGCTTTTCTGCATTTCCCTGAATTCTTTCTTGCTTATAGACGAAGTAGCTACTTCCAACGTAAAATTATGCCTAGTTTTTATTTCCATCATATGTTGCAATGGATAATGCCCATAATACAGGGAATCGTTTACTTGTACCTTTTTTAAAAATGAATTCCCCAATAAAGCTTGTTTATATTTTTGAAAACAAGAATCACAACTCAGGGTGATTATTTCTTTGTCGCACCTTCCGCTTTCTGAAAAATGAAAATAGTAGTCTAAATCTTGAACAGTAGAATCTCTAAACTGATATAGTATTGTAGATTCGGTTTCATAAGCGATTGCATTAAATTTGTTTTTCTTAGTGTAGGTATTTAAATTTTTTTGATGATGTGGCGGGTGTAGCCATTA
>CAIUKP010000012.1 GCA_903899675.1 uncultured Bacteroidota bacterium
TGAACCCCATGAAACAACTCATTACAATCAGTCGATTTTGGATGATGGTATTGCTTTTCGGAGGAATGTTACTCAACGCCGGATGTGAATCTGCTCCCTCTGCAGCAAACCCTCCGGAAAAAGACACTACTACAAAGGGAACTACTGCGGCTTCTTCTTATAGTGTAGATATGCTGAACAACCAAAAAGATCCTTCCTGTGGCATGCCCGTTTCTGCTGGCGTATCCGACACAGCACATTACAATAATTACGTGCTAGGATTCTGTTCTTCGGAGTGCAAGGCAGAATTTATGAAGAATCCTACCGCCATGTTAGCGGCTGCAGACTTGAAAAAAGACAAGTAAGCAATTAGCTGAACAGGTACTCAACATCTTCGCGGGTAAGGCTTTTTACAAAACCTTCATCGTCTGTAATAAGGTCGCGGGCCAAATTGCGTTTACGTTCCTGCAGTTTTAATATTTTATCCTCTACGGTATCGGTGCAAATCATTCGGTAGGCGAAAATATTTTTGGTTTGCCCAATTCGATGGGTTCTATCAATAGCCTGTTGCTCTACAGCGGGGTTCCACCAGGGATCAACAATATATACGTAATCGGCAGCGGTAAGATTTAAGCCTACTCCCCCTGCTTTTAAGGAAATCAAAAATACCCTACATTCATCGTCTTCCTGAAATCTGCGGATAGCTCTTTCCCTTTCCTGTACAGAGCTGCTGCCGTCGAAATATTCATAGGCTACGCCCAGTTCTTTCATTTTTTCTTTTATCAAGGCCAACATTCCTAAAAACTGAGAAAAAATCAGGGCCTTGTGGTTGCTTATATTTTCTGTGATTTCTCTGCCAATTTCTTCCAGCTTAACCGAAACATTGGGAAACCGCTCTTCTTCTTTTACGATGGCCGGACTATCACAGATCTGGCGCAGCTTCATCAGTCCCTGTAAAATGGTAAGCTGAGATTTTTGAATGCCCTGTTCTTCTACCACCCCTAAAATTTTGTCGCGGTAATCATTTCGATAGGCATCATAAATTTTACGCTGCTCTTCTCCCATTTCACAAAACAATACCATCTCTTGCTTTTCCGGCAAATCACGGGCCACCTGCTCTTTGGTACGGCGAAGAATGAAGGGATATAAGAGTTTCCTGAGATGGTCTTTCTGCTCTTTTTCGCCAAACTTATCAATAGGTACGGAAAACTCCTGCTTAAAAAATTCAATCGAACCCAACATCCCAGGATTCAGAAAATTCATTTGCGCGTAAATATCGAATGTATTATTCTGAAGGGGCGTTCCGCTCAAGCACAGTCGGTTGGTAGCTTTCAGCAATCCAGCTGCTCGGGTAACTTTACTGGAAGGGTTTTTTATTGCCTGACTTTCATCCAATATCACATAATCGAATGGAATTTCAACCAGCTGACGAATATCGCTGCGAAGGGTTCCGTAGGTTGTGATGATTACATCAATTTTATTATTTAATAAACTATCGCGGTTTCTCGTACCTCCGTGGTGAATATAAAAAGTTAATTCCGGCGTAAACTTGGTGATTTCATTTTGCCAGTTGAATAAAAGGGTAGTAGGACAAACCACCATGGCTTTTAAAGTACCGTTCTCTTTTTTTAATTGATGTAAGAAGCTGAGAGCCTGGAGTGTTTTTCCCAATCCCATATCATCGGCTAAAATCCCACCCCACCTAACTTCGCGCAGATAATTCAACCACTGGAAGCCACTTTCCTGATAGGGTCGCAATATCTCTTTTAAGTGAGCCGGAGCGGGAATGGGTTTGATCGAATGATTTTCCCTGAGTCGCTCATATTTTTCTTCCAGTTGAAAAAACAACTCTTCTTCATCGCGTTGCAGATAGAGTTCTTCAATTACACTAAAATGATACTTGCTCAGTTTCATGTTACCGGCTTTCCCATCCCCAACTCGGAACAGCAGCGCATATTTTTTTAACCATTCTTCTGGTAAAATTCCCAGCGAACCATCCTGCAACTGAACAAACTGCTGTTTATTGGCTAGGGCTTTTTTTACATCATCTACCGTTATTTTCTGATTCCCAAAACTGATTTCCACTTTGGCATCAAACCAATCGGTATTACTGCTGATATGTATTTTTGTTGAAGGCTTTGCGGTATTGAATCGGAAATTTTTCAGGGCCTCAAATCCATATACCGGAATATGTTGTTCTTTTACAGCATCCACAAATAAGAAAAACCAATTATTCTTGAGCACTTCGGCGCCTTTTAGCGCCAAAATTCCGCCGTCTACTTCTGCAAATCCGGAATGCAGGGAGCGTAATTTTGCTAATTGTGCTTCTTCAGCCGGTATATTTCTTTTGATAATTAAAAGTCTGTCGGCCGCCGGAATATACACTTGTGGTTTATCGCCAGTCTTAACCTCGTGCCCCCGATAACTGAATACCGGAACAAATAAGAGGTTATCGTTTCTTTCCCGCAACAATACCTTCATCTCTGGTTTCTCATCTTTCACTTCCTCTTTTAGCACATTATTAAACTGAACACGGTATTCTCGGGAGAGGGGTAAAACAAAATCCTTCAATGCATCCGACCAATTGGCAGCAGGAATTACCACAGTACCGGTAGGTAAAAATTTAATCAGATGCAGGATATCTTCTTTTTTCTGCCATTGATAAAAACGATTCTCCCTGGCAAACAAAAGGGGGGTGTCTAAAGCATTATCTGCAATACTAAATACTCCTTCGGGCGTTACCACGCTACAGCTAACTTCGTACTGACCATTGGTATAGTTAACCATAAATTCAGGAACGAGTGGCTCGTCAATTGGTTCGGCTTTCTTCAGCTGAGCAGTAGTAAAAGTTTTTCCCTTGTTCAGATAAAAAAAGAAGGCACTTTGATTCATCTGTCCGAAAAGCTTCCGAATGCGGGGGAACAGATATTCTATCACCAAACTTTTGGTTTCATCTGGCAAACCATCTTCATGTTGATGAATGATATTTTCCCAGATTCCCGAAAAGGGGGAGTTCTTATCTAAGAATTTACTTACTTCCGAGGGCTGTAATTTTCTAAGTAATTCAAGAGTAGCTTTGTCATCATCGCTAAAAACATCTTGATTAATGTATTTACTGATATCCAGCCGAGTAACTTTTGATATGAACTTGGTTCGGGTTTCATCCGGCTCTCCTTGAATAGCTATAAACTGTAAGGGCTGGTAAGGTTCTCCCTCCATTGCCAA
>CAIUKP010000013.1 GCA_903899675.1 uncultured Bacteroidota bacterium
AGTTGATCCTGAGTTTGGAGTTGATTCAAAATATAAATCAAATAAGGAAAAAAAACAAGACTCTGTAACTCTAATGCAAGCTCGTTTACACCGAATGAAGAATTTACCAAAAGAGCAAGTGATTCGTGCGAAACTATTGCAATTAAAATTGAAAATGGAAAACTATCTAAAAGAGCCTGTCTATGACAATCAACATCATTTTGCCGATTTCTTAGAAACTTATGTTGACGCAATATATTCAAAGCGGAGAGAATTTGCAAATGATATCAACGTTACCCCTGTGTTCTTGAGCAAAGTAATCAATAGTCATCGGGAACCTAAAGAAGAGTTCATTTTAAAACTGATGATACATTCGGAAAAAGTTTTTGAAAAGATGGGTGAGTTTCAAAAGAAAACCTGGTATCAGATTTATTTACACGAAAAACTATGTGATACAATGGCTAGTCAGGATACATGGAGACCCAAAATTGAGAAACAAGTAAAATTCACAGAAATTAATACTGTCCATAATGAAAAATAAATCAACAGTACTTAATGTGGACTTTATTGGCGGACAAGGACCGTTAACTAAAAGTGAAGAACAAGCAATTAGCAAATATATTAAAGCACAAAAATTATTGAAAAGTAAAAAACAAGTTCGTAAGATAAAAACAACAGAAAAAACAAAAGTTTCTGCATAACACGAACAATTATGAACTGCGGGAAAATCTGCCATCCGCTAGCAGCACCTAAAAGAAATTAGCAGAAGCCACAAACAAAGTACTTGACCAATCAGCATTGCCCTTTACTCCTTCCAATCTAAGTATGTCTATATCTGTAATACACCGAACCCACCATCCGTTTTCTCACGGAAATCATATCCGTGAAAAAACGGAGCTGGCCTTTATTTACTGAAAGGAAGTGGTCCCATTCGGCTGATAGGTATACTGAAACTTATACAGCAAAGTAGTAGGCACCATTCCTACAAAAGGGGCATACTCTACCGATAGCAGCTGCAATTTGGCATAGCGCAATCCATCGGCTGTTTTAAAAATAAATACTTTGCCGGCTTTGGGGGTTAAGCTGCGGGTTACAGAATTATAATCGTACCAACTACCATCTTTGATTGCTAGACGGGTAGCCGTGGTATCATAACTGTAGCCAGTAGTAGGGGCACTGGTAATGGCCGAATAAATACCATCCTGCATAATCACTCCTGCATTACCCGGTCCGCTGGCATTGCTATTCACTAGAAACTTGGTAAAGCGGAGCGCAAAATCCCATTTGCCCGTAGCAGAATCGGCACTGGATACCCCGGTACTATCTTTAAAACTAAAAAAACTAAAATTAGTTGCCGTGCTAAATGGAACCGACAAAGTTTGGGTGGCAGTTTTAGCAGGTACTACCGGAGTAGCTTCGTCTTTTTTACAACTTGTCAACAAAAAGATCGATACAACTGCGAGTGCGGAAAAGGAGGAAATTGTTTTCATATTGATTGCTTTATTTTTTTACAAGAGAATTGGAAAGATTGAATTGCAGTGAAATAAAAAATTGTCGTCCGGGTAACTGAGGTTGCTGAATAGGCTGCGTATAATTGAGCAGATTCTCTATGCCTGCCTGTATAGAAAAATGTTTGGTAATATTTTTAGCAGCCGAAAGATTTACCAAGGAAAAACCGGACGTCATTTCACGGTTATCATCAATTACCTGGTTGCCATTAACATCCATCCATCCGTAGGCACCCCGATATACCACCCGCAGAAATGCATACCAGCCTTGGGATTGATTTTCGTACATCAGTTTCCCGTTAGCGATGTGTTTCGACCGATTGGCCAATCCCACATACTGATCAGCCGTTAGCAAACTGGTTTCATAGGTTTGTGGATCTCTGCGATAAATTTTTTGTTGTTGGATTGCTTCCAGCACATCCCGGTCTTTGGCAATTAGGTACTGATAACCTGCCGATATTTTCCAATGCGCGTTCAGCTGATACTGACATTCCAACTCAGCGCCCTGCGTATATACCCTTCCGGTATTATGATAGCTGTAAACCGGTAAGCCATTACTGCGGGAAAAGGGGAGGGAAAAAACATCAATCAGGTTATTCACTTCATTATGAAACAACCCTACTGATACATTCCATTGTTGTGCTTTATACACTGCTCCAAGGTGAATCCCATTGCCATACTCAGGCAACAAATTGCGCGGAGTAAGAAAAGGTGTAATATCTGCGCCGCTTTGCAGTAATCCCTGTTGTTGCATTCGAATTAATTCCGGCGCCAGCGATTGAGCGCCCAACAAGGAATATCCAATTTGTGGATTGCTGAAATTCAAATAGAGGTGACGAAAATCCGGTGCCTTAAATCCGCCCCCGGCATTGGCCGTAAATTTCCAATGTTCGGTAGGCTGCCAGGCAATGGAAATGCGTGGACTCACCCGAGCAGCAAAATCTTCGCGCTTATCTATTCTGGCACCAGCAATCAAGGTAATGTGCTGCGCCGGCAATTTCCATTCTTCTTGCAAAAACGAATACCAGGTTTGCAGCGATTGGTTGCCTGCATATCGGGTGGCAGTTACCTGATCTGCCATAAAGCCCGCACCAGCTACCAATACCCCACTTAAAAATTTAGGCACTTGTAACTGCAGCTCTTGCTTAAAAAGGCGTTGACTAAAATTATTTTCATCAAAACGGGCTCCGGATTTTTCTAAATCAACAAAGGCGTTGTTTTGATATTCATTAAAAAAAGAACGGAAGTACAGCCGGGCAGCTCCTGCAAATTGATACCGCCATTGCAAAAATGCCGATGCATCTTTTTCGGTAGTATTGCCCGATACAATTTCGGGGAACCCCTGCGATTGTATTTGATACCGATTCTTCTGCGTCTGTTGATTGAACCTATAAGATATCTGCAGTTGACTCCGAGAAGAAAAATCTTGCACTATCCGCAAGTTTCCACTTTGAATCCGATAAGGGTCTTGCGTATTGCCATAGATATTGGGATCCAGATCGTATCCGCCAGTGGAATACTGATGTAAAAAGCCCCGGATTCCCGTTTGTTTCCATTGGCTACTATAAGATACTGATGCGCTGCTGGTTTGACGTGAAGCATGGTAGGCCTGAATATCGAGAGAAGGTTGTGGCGATTTTTGGGTGATGATATTCACCACGCCAGCC
>CAIUKP010000014.1 GCA_903899675.1 uncultured Bacteroidota bacterium
CGATCAGCGTTATCATTGCCGATCAACGAATGCCCAAAATTACAGGGGTAGAATTTTTCAATACCGTTCTTCAAAAATTCCCCGATCCTATTCGTATTTTATTAACTGGTTATTCCGATATCAATGCGTTGGCTGATGCCATTAATAAAGGCGAAATCTTCCGGTATATTAAAAAACCATGGGACCAGAACGAGCTTCTAAATACCATCTTAAATGCCCATGAGATTTATGATACCCGCCGCCAGTTAAAATTTAAAATGGAAGAGTTGGAAAGGGTAAACAACGAGCTGAATCGCTTTGTATACAGCACATCACACGATCTTCGCTCCCCGCTTGCCAATATTATGGGTATTTTAAAAATGGCGAAGATTGATTCGAAACCCGAAACTGCCCCTACCTATTTTTCAATGATTGAGGGCTGTGTGAAAAAAATGGATGTATTTATTCACAAAATAATCGAATACTATAAGGGCATACGACTCGAAAATGAAATAGAAGAAGTTACTTTTTCTCAATTATTTGCCGACAGCATTGAAATGAGTCATATGGTAAACCCTAAAATTCGTTTCACAACAAACGTGCATCAGCAAATTCCTTTCTGTTGCGATGCTTTCCGACTATCACTTATAATCAACAATTTGGTTTCTAATGCGGTTAAATACCAGCGAGTAGATGAAGAAAATCCTTCTGTTCAATTGTTTGCTGAAGTAAATGAGAAGGAAGCCAAAATTCAGATAATTGATAATGGCGTAGGAATAATCGAAGATCATTTAACCAAAATATTCGATATATTTTTCCGAAGTTCCGATTTTAAAAATGGACTCGGTATTGGTTTGTATATTGTAAAAGAAGCCTTGAATCGGTTGAAAGGTAAAATAGAAGTACAATCAACATTTGGCAAAGGTTCTCATTTTACCCTCACTATTCCTAATCAACCTGTTCCAGTTAATTAAGGGGTTATATAGGTATTGAATCAGAATTCGTAACTATACCCAACAGTGCCAAGTAATTGCTTTTCCTTATTAAAGCATTGTTCAGTAGTTTTCAAGCCCTTTTCGTTGTAAACATATTTCCAAGTGATATAGTTATTGCCAGTTCTGGGTACCTGTATCATCTGAACAATATTGCCTGCCTCATTGTAAGCATACACAAAATCGGGAAGCAATTTATTTGATTTTGTGTTGAATCGTACAATATCTGTTAGCTGCTGCTTATCGTTGTAATAGTAATAGTATTTTTCAATTTCCTTTTTCCTGCGTGTCCAGGTTTCTTCTAATACCAATTTTTGGTTGTCGGTGGTAAAAGTAACCTGTACCGTGTCACTTTGGTTTCGGATGATATACGCATAGTCGGGGGAGCCATCCTGCTTATAGAAGTATTGGTGTGCTTCACCGGTTAGAGATGATAAAAAAGTGTCTTTGGTGGTAGTTTGAATAAGAACCGGTATTCCGGTTTCGTTATAACTATAGAGGGTGGTTGATTCTACGCCTTTGTTATTGGATTCAGATTTTTTTAATTTACCCAATTCATATTGGGTGGTGGTTCTGGAGGTTTTTCCGTTTTGCAAGGAAGTATAAATTATTATACGTTTGCCATCGGTACTTACCTCTTCTGTTAATAAAGTTTCTGGGGTACTGTTTGCTGATTCTTGGGCTGTGGCTGTAATCTTCTTTACTTTCAACGCCCGCAAAAGTTTATATTGCTTATGGGTTTGTGTATTAGCTATTAGGTCGTTAAAATAATATTGACCCTGCAACTGATTACATCCAATAATTATCAAACAAAATAACCAGCGCCTCATACTGAACATTTTATTAAGCGTGTAAGAAAATCAACCCAACTCACCATTCACTTCTGCAATATTCGGTATGAATTTTGTTATACTTCGCAGATGTGTATATTTTTTAGTGAATTATTCTATAAATTCTTGATCAAATAGCTACCTTTCTCTACTTGAAATATATAAATAATCTTCCATGAACCCAAATGCAACCGCCTTTTTACGATTAATTACCATCATGGATGAATTGAGGGAGCAATGCCCTTGGGACAAAGAACAAACTATTCAAACCCTTCGCCCACTTACCATAGAAGAAACTTACGAACTGGCAGATGCTATCTCCGACCAAAACTGGAAGGGGATTAAAGAGGAATTGGGCGATTTGTTCCTACACCTAGTTTTCTATGCACGAATTGGCAGTGAACAGCAGCAGTTTTCGCTGGAAGAAGTATTGCATGGTGTTTGTGAAAAACTCATCTATCGACATCCTCATATTTATGGAGATACTCAGGTTAAGGATGGTGAAGAAGTAAAGCGAAACTGGGAAAAGCTAAAAATGCGCGAAGGTAAAAAATCAGTATTGGGTGGGGTGCCTGTTTCCCTACCCTCCATGGTTAAAGCCACCCGTATTCAAGATAAGGCTCGTCAGGTAGGGTTTGAATGGGAAAACCGAGCGGATGTATGGAAAAAAGTAGAAGAGGAGCAACAGGAACTGCAGGAAGCCATCAGTTCGGGAAACCAAATGAATATCGAAGAAGAATTTGGCGATTTGTTGTTTAGCTTAATTAATTACGCCCGGTTTTTAGATGTTGATCCCGAAGGCGCTTTAGAAAAGACCAATAAAAAATTCATTTACCGCTTTCAATGGATGGAAGAACAAGCAAGCTTGTTGGGAAAAAAATTACAGGATATGACCTTAGGTGAAATGGACCAACTTTGGAATATTAGTAAAACCAATCCACCACAATCGTGAAAAGTCACTGGAAATCTTTTGTATACCGAAACGGGTATTTGCTAATTACGGCAGCCTGGTTATATACGATTTCCTTTCTATTTATCAATTATTGGAGCTATCGGTCATCTCCCGCCAAGGTAAAAAGTTCATTAGAAAAAAGACTTTCCGGCAGAACAAAGTGGGTAGTTGAGTTGGCCAACGACACCATTCGCCTGGCAAACTTGCTGCAAACTCATCAGGCTGTAACTAATCCAGCCCCGGATGAAACTGGTATTTTTTTATACGAAGGGAATGCTGATTCAATACAGGCAAGGTTGCTTTATTGGAATACCAATCAGATTTATATTGATCCTGCTGAATTGAATTTACCTGAAGGCAACCATTTTATCAACCATCGCAACGGTGATTTTCAGCTCATCCGAAAAAATGTACATGAGGGCACCCATCAATATAGTTTAGTTGCCATCATTCCCATTAGATGGAATTATTTTATAGAAAACAAATACTTACGTGCTCATTTTGCGGGTTTTGATCATTTGGAAGAACAATACGAAATAGTAAATAATCCCGAAGCTTTAGCTATTCAAACTGACTCGGGAAAAGTTTTATTCAATATTCAAATTAAGTCTGGAAAAGAGTTTATTCAATATGATACCATCACCATTCTGCTTAGGTTATTAGCCATTCTTTTTTTGCTGGCTTTTCTTCATAATATCGCCTCAGAAATTGTGGAACTCTATTCATTCCGGGCGGGGTTTGGATTTTTAGCCAGTATGGTGTTACTGTTACGATGGCTAACCTATCAGTTTCATATACCATTCGATTTTTCTAAAATTCCCCTTTTCGATCCGGCAGTGTATGCCTCAAATGCTATTCACCCCTCTTTGGGCGATTTGCTGGTGAATACTTCCCTGGCATATTGGCTACTCAGGTTTTATAGGTTTAAACAGCCCATTAAATCGGGTTTTATCTTTCCCATGCCTCCCGTTTTAAAAACCGTTGTTCATACCGCCTTACTAACACTAGCTGGCTTATTGCTTGCCGGTATTGTAGGTAGTTTGATAGAAGATGCTAAAATTTCTTTTGATGTTTCTAATTTTTTTAGCCTATCGGTTTTTAGTCTCATCAGTTTTATCATTCTTTGCCTGTTGGTATTGATCTTCTTCTATCTCTCTGAAATTTGGTTGATTCCGTTGATTCGAATGTCAGTTCCCTTTTATCAGCAGGCGCTGATTATTGTATTGGTTGCTTTTGCATTCATCATTTGGTGGATTGACCCTACACTGTATACCTTATATGCTATAATAACCGCATGGATGATTGGATATGTGTTGATGGTGCAGGTGCGGAAAAAGGATTTTGAACAGGGTTTAGCCTCCTCGGGATTTTTTATTTTTTGGGTGATGTTTTTTGCATTATCTATCTCAACATTGGTAGTGGTTCGTTTTCAGCAAGTAGAATGGAAACAACGCGAAAAAATGGCAGAAAAACTGCTTTTACAGTCAGATCCGTTTGGTGAAAATCTCCTAAACATTGCAGCTACAAATTTTGAAGATAAATTTTTACAAACAAATTTTTACCGTTTTGCCCAAAGTGAGCCTACCAATAAAATGATCAAGGATAGCCTTATCCGA
>CAIUKP010000015.1 GCA_903899675.1 uncultured Bacteroidota bacterium
CCGATCTCGCCAAGCTTCGCCTCGAGATGAACTCCATGCCCGAAGAACTGGATAAACTGGAACGACAGATTCGTCAGTTAGAAATTGAACGCGAAGCCATCAAGCGCGAAAATGATGAGGCAAAATTGAAAGAACTAAACATAGAAATCAGCAACCTGGCTGTAGAACGTGATACCCTCAAAGCCCGCTGGAAGCAGGAAAAAGAGTTGGTAGAAAAGGTGCAAACGGCCAAATCAACTATTGAAGACCTGAAGCTACAGGCCGATCAGGCTGAAAGAAATGGAGAATATGGAAAGGTGGCTGAAATTCGCTACGGAAAAATTAAAGAGCAGGAAGCGGTTATTCAAGAACTTACCAAAGCCATTGATGCCTCTACCGAAAAGCGCTTGCTAAAAGAAGAAGTAGATGCTGAAGATATCGCCGAAAACGTAGCCAAGGCAACCGGCATACCCGTAACGAAAATGCTGCAGGGTGAGCGCGAAAAACTATTGAACCTCGAAGATGAATTGCATAAGCGGGTAGTTGGACAAGAAGAAGCCATCACTGCCGTAGCCGATGCAATCCGCAGAAGTCGAGCCGGCTTGCAAGATCCCCGCAAACCCATTGGATCGTTTATTTTTCTGGGAACTACCGGTGTAGGTAAAACCGAACTGGCAAAAGCATTGGCCGATTATTTGTTCGATGATGAAGGAATGATGACGCGGATTGATATGAGTGAATACCAAGAGAAACATTCGGTTTCGCGCTTAGTGGGTGCGCCTCCTGGATATGTTGGGTATGATGAAGGTGGACAATTAACCGAATCGGTACGCCGCAAACCCTATAGTGTGGTGCTGTTAGATGAAATTGAAAAAGCCCATCCGGATGTATGGAATATATTACTGCAAGTGCTAGACGATGGCCGGTTAACCGATAATAAAGGAAGGGTGGTGAATTTTAAAAATACCATCATCATCATGACGAGCAATATCGGCAGTCACCTAATTCAGGATGCTTTTGAATCGGTTAACGAGGATAATGTAGAATCCGTTACCGAAAAAGCGAAGGTGGAAGTAATGAACCTGCTGCGCCAAACCATACGGCCTGAATTTTTAAACCGAGTTGATGAGATTATCATGTTCCGTCCGCTAATGAAAAAGCAGATTATGGATATCGTGAAAATTCAACTGGCTGGTTTACAGGCGATGACGGCCAAAAATCAGGTAGAACTGGAGTTCACCGATTATCTGCTGGAATTACTGGCCGAACAAGGATTTGATCCGCAGTTGGGTGCCCGACCGTTGAAAAGACTGATACAAAAACAAATTGTGAATTCGTTGAGTAAGAAGTTGTTGTCGGGTGAGATAGACAATACTAAGAAGGTGTTGGTGGATGCTTTTGACGGAGTAGTGGTATTTAGGAACGAGTAATAATAGTCGTCCTGAACGACTAGAAATTCCCGCCATTAACAAGTAGAAATACGTACCCTTTTGGAAAGTTCTGAACTTTTGGAAAGTTCAGAACTTTCCAAAAGTTTCAACGAATTTTTTTCGACAATTCCAAATGCAATTATACGTGTTAGAAATCACTGTAGCTTTTCGCCCGTAATAATACCTGATCGTTTTTCGAAACTGTATGCAGGTATTCCGGTAAATCTTTGATGCTCACCCACTGGGCATCATCCCGAAAAGTTTTCCAATGCGCTTCTCTTTCGGCCATATTATCAAAGCTGGTCATATACATTAGATTCGGCATTTTACTGCCTGCCACCACTTCCCCATAAAATACGGCATGAAATTGAAGGCGCTTAAATAAATCAATTTCTCCCCCCACATTAAACATCTTTACTTTTTGGCGATAGAGCCGTTCTGTTGGACCCTCATAGCTTCTTAGTTCATAAATATGGTCTTCCTTGTTGCCTGCTAGCTGAGGTACTTCATGAGCCGGCATAAGGGGGAATGCCTGAATCAAAATATTTTCCATTCGCTGATACGGGGCTGCATTGTAGGCTGCATTCCAAAAGGCTGTACCGGCTTCTTGCAGTTGATTGTCTTTAAGGGGCAGCTCTTCAATTTGTGCTACTTTATTGATATTGCCAATAGGAATAAATAAATAGATTTTCTTTTCCTTCATCGTGTCTTGTCCTACCGGATAAAATACCCCGATGTCTTTATATCCTGCCCGATGCAGTGCCGGCAAGTAAGCATTGGATAAGTAGGTATCCATTGCATTTATCTGTTCCTGCGATTGCAGTTGATATACTTTTATCAAATAGAAAGCAGGTTTCGGTTCTTTAAAAGAAGCAGAAAGTAATAAAACAAAACCCAACAATAGGGAGAGGCGAAGATTGCGTGCAATTGGCATTTGGTAAAATTAAGGTTGAATAAGGCGGTGGATGAGTAAGGCTGTTCGTTGTATCAGCAAAGGAAATTCTTTTAGGTTGATCGTTTCCCCTGGGGCATGAGCTCCTCTGCCGGAAGCACCCAAGCCATCTATACCGCTTAGGTATTTTGCCACATAGGATATATCACCGGCGCCACGTGAACCCGGATCGCCGGCCTCGGTTGGGCCCAACCCCATTGACATAGTAACCTCGCTCACTATCTTTCGAATGGCATCATTACCTTCAGTAGGTTCCATAGCGGGAATACCATCTTTAAATCTTATGGTAGCCGATGTGCCGCCCAGATTGCGTTGTGTGATGGCCGTCATTTTTTCGCGGGCAGCATTTTTTTGTTTTTCAGTTAAAAAGCGCAGATCACCGGTAACAATTGTAGCAGGAGAAATGATATTGGTTTTTCCAATCGCATCCCCTTTAGCGGTTTTTTCGTTGTAGCTCATTTCTGATCCGCCTATAATAATGCCTGGATTAAAGGTGAGGTATTTTTCGGTGCTCAGTTCTTCGCGAAAACTATTGAGTATGCGGGCGGCTTCATAAATAGCGCCATAGCCAGCGTTGGGGGTGAATATGCCGGCAGAGTGACCAGTTTTAGCGGCTACTTTTAATTCCCATCCGCTAGATCCACGGCGGGCGGTAGCTACATTGCGCAATCCACTGGCACCTTCAAAAGCGAGGGCAATATCACAGGTTTTGGCTCTTTCAATAAAATCTTTGCGCGATACACTGGTAGGGGTACCGGCGCGCTCTTCATCCCCAGTAAAATAGGCAACGATGTTGGCATCTTTCAATAAACCCATTTCTTCTAAAACCTGCAGGGCAATAATCGCTACAACATCTCCTCCCTTCATATCATTCACACCCTGACCAGTGGCAGTAGAATCGTTCAGGCGCTGATAGGGATTTGGGGGCATGTCGGGTTCAAAAACCGTATCGAGGTGACCAATTAAAAATAATTTTTTCCCTTTGGTACCTTTGCGGGTAGCAACCAGATGCCCTGCCCGGCGCAGTGAATCCGGCAGGGGTACCCATTCGGGGGTGAGCCCGGCTTTGGTAAATTCACGGGCAAAAACTTCTCCCACTTTTTTTACGCCATTGATGTTGAGGGACCCGCTGTTGATGTCAACAGATTCTTTTAACAAGGCTTCGGCATAAGCCATTTTGTTGTTTACGGCATCTACGATTTTCTGTTCGAGTGGACTAAGTGTTTGCGCCCACAAACTTTGTGAGCAACCAAAAGCAATAAGGAGTAAAATTTTTTTCATGGGTACTAAAAGCTAAGAAGTTTACAGTTAAAATAGGTTACCGAAACAACTAAGGGTATTTCAGATAACCGTTTCGAACTGGGAAGATAACAAATATCGAATCTTTTCGGTTCATGGGCAGGTAAATTTACTCATGGGTACTCCATCAACATCAAGTATATTTGCTATATGCAATTACCCAACTTTCTGCTCTACGGGGCCAATGGTTATACAGCCGGATTGATTATCCGGATGGCAGCCGACTATGGGGTACGTCCCATACTGGCAGGTCGCTCCGAAGCGGCCATCCGCCCACTGGCCGAACAATATTCCCTGGAATATCGAATCGCCGCATTAGATAAGCCCGAAGCAGTAGATGCTTTACTTGCCGGAATTCAGGTAGTACTGCATGCGGCCGGTCCCTTTCAGCACACGGCCCTTCCCATGATGGAAGCCTGTATTCGTAACCGCGTCCACTATTTGGATATTACCGGAGAGATTACAGTATTCGAAATGGGTAAACGCTTTCATCAAAAAGCCCTCGACGCCGGTATTTTAATTATGCCTGGTGTGGGTTTTGATGTAGTGCCTACCGATTGCATGGCCCTGTTTGTAAAAAATCATCTGCCTGATGCAACCCATCTTGAACTGGCTTTTGCTACCCTGGGCGGCATGTTATCTCACGGAACCGCTACTACTATGGCTGAAAATTTGGGTGGCAGCGGAGCAGCGCGCGAGGGAGGAAAGATTGTAAGAAAACCCATCGGGGAGAAAGGGAAGTGGATTGATTTTGGTTTGAAATCTATTTTCTGTATGTCCATTCCGTGGGGCGATATTTCTACTGCCTACACTACCACCGGAATCCCCAATATTGTAACCTATACCCGCTCCTCTCCCGGAACCTTTAAGATGCTGCGCTGGCAGGGCATGTTTAATTGGATTTTACGACTCGAGTTTGTAAAAAATTACTACAAGAAAAAAATCAAGCAAAAACCCGCCGGTCCTTCTGATGAAATGCGGGAAAAAGCAACCAGTTTAATCTGGGCACAGGCAACCAATGCTGCGGGCACAGCATTTACAGCCAGATTGAGCACTGCGGAAGGATATACCCTTACCGCTATCACCAGCTTACTCATCACCCAAAAAGTATTGGCCGGAAATTTTGCTCCAGGCTATCATACCCCAGCTTCGCTTTTTGGTGCCGACTTAATATTAGAAGTGCCCAATACCCAACGTGAAATTGTATCAGAAGCGAAATAATCTATGGAAAACAAACGCAGTGCCGCTATCGGCTTTATATTTATTACCCTGCTGATTGATGTGGTAGGATTTGGTATCATCATCCCCGTAATTCCTTCCCTAATTACGCACCTTACCGGCAATCCAGACATGAGTTATTCTGCCAGAATTGGCGGATGGCTTACATTTACTTTTGCCATCATGCAATTTTTGTTTGCGCCAGTTTTGGGTAGCTTAAGCGATCGCTATGGCCGTCGACCCGTTTTATTGTTTTCACTTTTTGGTTTTGGAGTTGATTATATTCTATTATCATTCGCCCCTACCATCGCATGGTTATTTGTTGGAAGAGCCATCGCCGGCATAACAGGCGCTAGCTTTACCACTGCTTCCGCTTACATAGCTGATATCAGCACAGCCGAAAACCGCGCTAAGAATTTTGGAATGATTGGGGCGGCTTTTGGATTGGGATTTGTTATTGGTCCTGTAATAGGTGGCTTCCTGGGCGAATTGGGCGAACGGATACCATTTATGGTAGCTGCCGGCTTAGCATTTGCCAACTGTTTATATGGGTACTTCGTGTTACCCGAATCTTTATCCGCCGAAAACAGACGCGCTTTCGATATCAAACGTGCCAATCCCATTGGATCATTGATGCACTTGAAAAAGTATCCGGCTGTGGGCGGACTGGTAGGTAGTTTTATTCTCATCTACCTCGCCTCACATGCGGTAAACAGCAACTGGAGTTTCTTTAACATCGAAAAGTTTCACTGGAGTAAAAAAATGATTGGCATTTCACTGGGTGCCGTGGGCGTTTTGGTGGGTGCTGTGCAGGGAGGATTGGTGCGAGTAATCAATCCAAAAATTGGCAATGAAAAAAGTGTGTACCTGGGGCTCAGCCTCTATGCATTCGGTATGCTATTGTTTGCCTTTGCCAGTTCTACCTGGATGATGTTTTTATTTCTGATTCCCTATTGTTTAGGAGGTATTGCAGGTCCTGCTTTGCAGTCAATCATATCCGGACATGTACCTGCCAATGAACAGGGTGAACTACAAGGGGCACTTACCAGTTTAATCAGTACAACCACCATCGTTGGGCCTTTGATGATGACGAATCTTTTCTCGTATTTTATCAGTTCTAAAGCACCCGTTTATTTTCCCGGCGTATCGTTTTTCCTGGGATTTCTGTTGATGTTGTCGAGTGCTATTTGGGCTTATATGTCGTTGAAGCAGGAGAAATATCAGTCCGTATAAGCCTGCTTTCTTTGCTGAAAATGATAGCGTACCCGCAAAAGTATCGCCACTAGCATAACAAGTGCACCCAGTTCAATCACCAATTTTTCGGCATCCAGCCAGTCGGGAGAACGGTCTTTTAAAAGTGGATCCATATAAATTCCATGCACGAAAAATAGTAGAGTAAGTAAATAGGAGAGAAGATGAATGTTTTTCCAAAGCCGAAAGCCTAACCTGCGTTTAATGAATTTTTGTGTGGTAACAATTGTCAATACCAAACCCAACATCGATAAACTTCCCAGCATCACAAATACCGGTTGCTTAGGTGCTCCCAATCCCCAAATAAGATCTTGCCATCTAAAGCCCAAATTTTTATCCAACACCAATAATCCAGCATGCAAAAGCACCAAAGCCCAGGCAACATAAGCTGTATAATTGTGCAGTTGGATAAGATTGATTTTTTGGATATACAGTGGTAGTTTTTTCCAGATGGGCAATCGAACGTAAGCAACCGATAGTAACATACCCATCAAAAAATTTAGCGTGAGTAGTCCGCATGCCAGTATACCCAATGCACCAGAGATATCTAAATAACTTGCCGAAAACATAGGGAAAGGTTTTTGAACGAGGTTGTTATCTGAATAATTGGCTAAAGATATAATTTTACCCGAAAGCTCTCGGCTATATTTAGATAAACGGTTGAAGGATAGTGTCTTACCCCTGTTTCCACACATTGCATTCTGTTAATCCTTTCCGAATAATTAGGAATACCCGCTTATTCGGAGTACCTTTGCACTTTAATTATACTTTCAAATTTAACAATGAGCACACAAATCACAGGAACTGTAAAGTTCTTCAATGAGGAAAAAGGTTTTGGCTTTATTAAGCACGACCACTCCGGAACAGAAACTTTTGTACACGCTAACGGTCTGATTGATCAGATTGAGGCGAACGACAAAGTAATTTTTGATGTAGAAGAAGGTCGTAAAGGCCCTAATGCAGTCAACGTAAAACGCGTAAAATAATCTAATCATTATTACCTGTTTACCAGCCCGTTCGGCCCCAAAGCCCAGCGGGCTTTTTTATGCCCCAGATATTGGCTGATCCCTTAGGGTGCTGCGCTATCCCCGGCATAATTAGTATATTTGCCATTCAATTTTGTTTCATGTCGGTACTCATCGAACAACTTCAGCAGTCACTTGATTTTATTCGCACCCGCTGCAATAAGCAGGCTGCCATTGGTATTATATTGGGGAGTGGACTTAGCAATCTTGCCAATCAAATTGTGGTTGAACAAGAATTCCCTTATCAGGATATTCCTCATTTTCCGCTAAGCACGGTAGAAGGGCATACCGGTCGCTTGATTTTTGGTTCTCTGGGGGGTGTTCCCGTTTGGGTAATGGCTGGTCGATTTCATTTTTATGAAGGATATTCTGCTCAGCAAGTAGCCTACCCAGTTAGAGTAATGGGGATGTTGGGTGTGCAAACCTTATTACTATCCAATGCGGCTGGGGGAGTGAATCCTGCGTTTCAAGTGGGCGATCTGATGATCATCCGCGATCATATCAGCTTATTTCAGGTAAATCCTTTGTTGGGAAAAAATGAAGATGTTCTTGGCACCCGATTCCCAGATATGAGTGAGCCTTATAACAAACAACTGATTCAACTAGTGAAAAAACTGGCAGCAGCAAATTCAATTCAACTGCACGAAGGGGTTTATTTGGGGGTAACCGGACCTACATTCGAAACCCGTGCCGAATATAAATTAATTCATGTGTTAGGGGGAGATGCCGTAGGTATGAGTACCGTGCAAGAAACCATCGCGGCCGTTCATGCTGGGATGAAGGTGTTTGCCATCAGCGTAATCACCGATTTGGGTATTCGGGAAGAGGAAAACACCATCACCCACGAAGAAGTGCTGCAAGCTGCCGCCGCTGCCGAACCCAAATTAACCCTATTGTTTACACAACTGGTTCAACAATTACCCGCCTGATCTATTCTAGAATTTATGATGGATGTTTGCAACTTACCCCTGTTATTTAATTCACTCATCACCATTCATCTATGCGATTGATAAGGGTATTCATATGTTTGGTGTTTACTAGCATATTAGTTCAACGGACTTCCGCACAGGTTCGGAATAACAGTAATTTCAGCAACAGCAATAGTAATAGTAATCTTACTTATGATAGCCAGGGCCGGCCCATGAGAAAGAACACGGGAAACGACTCCCTCAAGCGGAGAGATAACCAAGCTGATTCAATTACCATCTTTTATCGCTATTTCGATTCTACCCGTAACCGGTTAATCGATTCTTCCATCAACGATTATTCCCTTCGATCGCCCCTACCTTATACCTATTATACCACCGGAAATCTCGGCTCTGCTGCGCATTCCTTTTTGTTTAGTCCACTCATGCAACCGGGATTCGATCCTGGGTTTCATGCCTTCGATATCTATAAATTCACTCTTGAAAATACCCGACTGTTTCAGTCTACACGCCCCTATACCGAATTCAATTACTCCCTCGCCAGCAGTGCCGAGCAAATGATTAGTTTTTTGCATACCCAAAACAAGAAGAGCAATTTTAATTTTTCCATCGAATACCGTTTCAGCAACGCTCCGGGTAATCTGAAAAATCAAAATGCCAGCATCAATAACTTCCGGTTTACTACCCGTTATCAAACCCTGAATAAGCGCTACGAGGCTCAGCTCTTAATCATATCCAACAAAAATGCTGCCTCTGAAAATGGAGGTTTGCAAAATGAAGCAAAGCTCGATAGCCTTTTTAATGATGCATATGAACTAAATACCCGTTTGGGTATTTCCGGCATTGCACCCCGCAACCCGTTTAATACCCGCGTTAATACGGGCAATATTTATAAGGAATCCATCTTCTTCCTGCGTCATCATTACGATTTGGGCACCAAAGATTCGCTGGTTACCGACTCAACCGTTATCAAATTATTTTATCCCCGCATTCGATTTGAGCATGATGTACAATATAGTACCCGCGAATATCAGTTTGTAGACTATTATGTAGACTCAGTAAATTCCTTTCGCTATAAGCAGTACTTTAATTATAAAACAACCAACGACACGATTCGCTACATAGATAAATGGAATAAACTGAGTAATACCTTTAGCATAATATCCTATCCAGAAAAAAATAACCTCAGTCAGTTTTTAAAACTGGGAATAAGCATAGAAAATATTCAAGGTCGATTTAATGATACCATTACCACCACTGGTTTATACAATGTATTTGCATCCGGAGAATACCGCAACCGCACCCGGAATCAGGCATGGGATATTGAAGCCAGGGGGCGATTGTATGTGAACGGTCTCAACGCGGGAGATTACGATGCATATGTAAGTCTGAAAAAAAGCTTAGGAAAAAAAGTCGGCTCGTTGAGTTTGGGTTTTCAAAATGTTAATCGTTCACCGGCGCAGTTGTTCGATCTTTCTAGCAGTTTCCCCATCAATAACCGAACAAACTACAACAAGCAAAATGTGGTGCGTTTCTTCGGTGTGTATGATAATCCAAAACAGCAATGGGAAATCTCGGGTAGCTATTATGGGGTGAGCAATTATATGTATTTCGATAGTTTTTATACTGCCCGCCAAGAAGCAACCCTCTTTAATGTTTTACAGGTAAGTCTTGCCAAAAAATTCAAGCTGTCTCGATTTTGGAACTGGTATACCGAAGTGCATTTACAACAGACTACCGGCGATCCCCCTGTTAAACTTCCTTTCTTATTTACC
>CAIUKP010000016.1 GCA_903899675.1 uncultured Bacteroidota bacterium
GCGCCGGTGGTAGTTTTGTCTTTTTCTTTGATACCCTCTTCAATTTCGCGCTTCACATTGTCTTTTGCATCATTAAATTCACGGATACCTTTTCCCAAACCTTTCATGAATTCGGGAATTTTTTTTCCGCCAAAAAGTACTAACACAACCAACCCAATCACTAATAACTCTTGAAATCCTAAGCCGCCCATAAAAAAATATTTAGTGTGTAAAGTTAGTAAAAAGCGATAAGTAACTCAAAATAAGATTTCTCACCGGTATACAAAAAAAGAGAAGGTGGTTTTTCAACCACCTTCTCAGTATGTTCTCGATACCCGTTTCCGGATATATTAGAATCTTTTTTCTTTGATACGGGCACTCTTACCGCTGCGCTCGCGCAGGTAGTAAAGTTTAGCACGACGAACCTTACCGGATTTATTCAGCTGAATAGATTCGATATTAGGTGAGTGAATCGGGAATAAACGCTCTACCCCTACTCCGTCGGAAATCTTACGCACAGTAAAGGAAGCCGTAGCACCCGTTCCCTGCTGCTTAATTACATCTCCGCGGAAGCTCTGGATACGCTCTTTACCACCCTCCACAATTTTATAGTTTACGGTAATATTATCACCGGCCTTGAAGGCAGGATGCTGCTTTTTGGTAGTAAGCTGGTCGTGTACAAATTGAACTGCTGCGTTCATAATTCATCATTTTTGAGGACGGCAAAGGTAGTTAAAAATCAATTAACCCGTTAATTTTAGGGCTATTAATTTTTATTTGGCCACATTTATGGCTCTTTTTTCTCGAATTACCGTTACTTTAATCTGCCCGGGATAGGTCATTTCGGTTTGAATTTTCTGGGCAATTTCGAAGCTCAGCTTGTCGCTGTCAACATCGCTTACCTTATCGGCTTCCACAATTACCCGCAATTCTCTACCGGCTTGAATAGCATAAGCTTTTTCAACGCCTTGGTAGGAGGTAGCCAGATTTTCGAGGTCTTTAATCCGCTGAAGGTATTGCTGCATAATTTCCCTTCTAGCTCCTGGACGCGCACCGCTGATGGCATCGCAGGCCTGAATGATGGGGGAAATAACATATTGCATTTCCATTTCATCGTGGTGGGCACCTATGGCGTTTACAACCGCCGGATTCTCACCGTATTTTTCGGCTAGCTTAGCACCCAATAATGCGTGGGTAAGCTCAGTTTCTTCGTCAGGCACTTTACCGATATCATGCAATAAACCGGCTCTTTTAGCCAGTTTGGGGTTCATACCTAATTCGGCAGCCATGATGGCGCAGAGATTTGCGGTTTCCCTACTGTGCATAAGCAGGTTTTGACCATAAGAAGAACGGAACCGCATTTTACCTACGATTCTCACCAATTCTTTGTGCAGGCCATGAATACCCATCTCTATAACCGTGCGCTCTCCAATTTCAATAATTTGTTCTTCAAGCTGGCGGCGGGTTTTTTCAACCACTTCCTCAATACGGGCTGGGTGAATACGACCATCCGAAACCAGTCTTTGCAAACTGAGACGGGCAATCTCCCTACGAAGGGGATCGAAAGAAGAAAGAATAATAGCTTCCGGGGTATCATCAACAATCAAGTCGACCCCAGTAGCTGCTTCTATTGCTCGTATGTTTCTACCTTCTCTACCAATGATCTGACCCTTAATTTCATCAGATTCCAGATTGAATACGGTAACAGTATTTTCAATGGTTACTTCGGCAGCAGTGCGTTGTATAGACTGGATTACAATCTTACGTGCCTCTTTATTGGCCTTCACGCGGGCATCTTCAATAATTTCTTGTTGCAGGGTTAATGCACGAGATTGGGCTTCTTGGCGCAGACCTTCTATCAACTGGTTCCGCGCATCATCAGCACTCAAGTTGGCTATTTTTTCTAACCGGCGGATATGCTCTTCTTGGTGTTTCTCCAGTTCGGTACGCTTGGTATTTACTACTTCAATCTGGCGATTCAGGTTCTCCTTGATACTGTCGATATCTTTCAGCTGCTTATCGAGCGAGGATTCTTTTTGGGCAACGGATTGTTCTTTTTGCTTGATGCGATTTTCGTTTTCACCAATTTTGCGGGTACGATCCAGCACATCTCGTTCGTGCTCTGCTTTAAGTTGAACAAATCTTTCCTTAGCTTCTAGCTGCTTTTCCTTTTTAATGGTTTCAGCTCTTAATTCCGCTTCCTTTACAATTTTCTGTGCGAGTTCTTCTGCTTCCTCAACTTGTTTTTTAGTGTTTTTAGAAAAGATCATCCGCCCGGCACCCAGTCCCACCACCAGTGCGACTACTCCGGTAATGATCGATATTATCATTGAATCCATGTTGTTGGCAATTTTTTAAGGTTTTCACAATCGCATACATATACATTTTTATCATATTTATATGTAAACTTGTCATTTACAAAGATACTTAATATGTTGGATAGTAGCTAGCCGGATTGCACAAACTAACCCATAATTGGGATAAGTGGCTGAAAATGGGGGAATAACAGATGCGGAAAAGAGCTGATAAATAGATCCTTGTACTAGGAAATTGGGGTAATTACCTGTTGAATCTGCTGTTCTATTTCTGCCAGTCGGCCAAGGGCAGTTTCCTGTTCTATGGAGGCAGATCCAGCTTCGGCTTCTTCGGTAGCAAACCAGAGCAGGGCCATTGCCACAAAATCTTGCATGTCTTTGCCAGCAAACTGGGTTTTAAATTCACCAATTTTCTGGTTGATTAGTCCGGCGGTTTTACGAACTTTTTCTTCATCCGCTTTTTCAATGCGTATCCGATAGTTTCGGTCGGCAATTACGATATTAACCGGGAGTAATTCTTGCATAGTTTATTGATTCAGCAGCGACAAACAGTGGTCAATTTCTTTCAGATAGGCATCAATCCGCTTATTTAGTGCCTTCTTTTCATCGGTATCCAGCACCCGAGTTCCTACAGAAACTGCATCGGCGTGTTGTTGTAACTGATGTATTTTCAGTTCGCTTTCTTTCAACAGGGTCTCTTTCTTTTCTAGCTCTTTCTGCAAACGTACCTGATCTTTTTGCAACAGCTGGTGTTGTTTCAGCAACTGTTGAATCTTTTGCTGCAGGCTATCTAATTGGTCATTCAGCTGGCTCATCCCAAAAAATTAAGGGTATTAATATCGTACTATTTTCTTATTTCTGCCTGTACTTCTTTTTCTAACTGAGCAATAATCTTTGCCATCATGCCATCCACTTCCTTATCAGTTAGGGTTTTGGTTTCATCGGAGAAGAAGAAACTGAGTGCCATCGATTTTTTATTAGCCCCCAGCTTTTCGCTCTCAAAAACATCAAATAGCCGCGTATGGGTTAACAGGGGTAATTTGAGTTGCTGCAGCGACTGCTCGATATTTCCATAAACCAATCCGGCCTCCACCACAACCGACAAGTCTCTTTGCATTACCGGAAATTTATTCACTTCTTTATAACGAATGGTCCTTTGCTCAGCCGCATCCATCAAGGGTTGACATAATAAATCAATCATGAACACCGGTTGCCGGATATCAAATTGAGCCAATTGATTGGGAGTTACTTGTACCAACTTTCCCAATTCTTTTCCGGAAAATAGCAACTGAGTAATTCCGTTATCCTTCACAACAAACTCCAGTTCGTCCAAACCAACTGTTTGAGCCAATCCGGCCACTATCCCTTTCGCCGTGAAGTAGTCGGCCAGCACTGGCTTCTCTCGCCAATGGGGTGATGATAATTCACCGGATAAATATAGGGTAAGGTGTTCGGTTTCCTGATATTGGTTGGCCTTAAAACAATGATAGGTTTTTCCAAATTCAAATAAAAACAACCGGGTATTTTTCCGATTCAGATTATAGGAAATGGCTTCCAAACCGGTTTCCAGCATGGAAGGGCGCATGAAATCAAGTTCAGCACTCAAACTATTGATCATTCGAACACCGGTCGCCTGTTCGGCTTCACTGTAGTATTTGCTACTGGTAATGGAATTAGTAAAAATTTCTATCATGCCCCGGCCCACTAAAAAATTAGCCAGCTTATTTTTCATACCCTCTTTTTTCGAAAGTGGGTCGAGGGAAGGACTAATGGTTATGCTGGTAGGAATTTCAATATTATCGAGTCCATCAATTCGCACAATTTCTTCCACCAGATCGGCTGGGATACTGATATCGGTTTTATGGAGTGGAACGGCAAGTCGAATTTCATCGATTCCTTCGCGTACAACTTCAAAACCAAGTGCAGTAAGAATTTTCTTTACAGTTTCTACATGGTAATTTTTACCACTCAACTTTTTCAGGAAATGATATTTGAGGCCAACTTCTTTCTTTTCCTTGGGTGTAGGATATACATCCACCACATCACCTTCAATTAACCCCCCTGCTAATTCTTTAATCATAAGTGCGGCTCGTTTCAACACGGGAACGGTTTGAGAAATATCTACTCCCTTCTCAAATCGGCCTGCCGCATCGGTGCGCAAATCGTGGCGCAAACTCGATTTGCGGATGCTGATGGGATTAAACCAGGCACTTTCTAAAAAAATGTGGGTGGTAGTATTTTTAACCCCACTCAACTTGCCGCCAAAAACACCTCCGATACACATGGGCGATTCGGCATTGCAGATCATCAGATCTTCACTGCTGAGTTTTCGCTCTTTATCGTCAAGCGTAATAAAAGGTGTGCCCTCAGCCAAGGTTTGCACAATTACTTGTTTACCGGTAATGGCATCTGCATCAAATGCATGCAGGGGTTGACCGGTATCGTGTAAGATAAAATTGGTGATGTCTACAATATTATTAATAGGTCGCAATCCGATACACAGCAATCGGTTTTTTAACCAGTCGGGCGACTCCTTCACATGCACCCCCAATAAACTAACGCCTGCATATCTGCTACAGGCTTCCACATCTAAGATATTTACCGAAATAGGGGCTTCGGGTATATCGGGCTTAAAAGAAGTAACGGAGGGCGTAATAATTTTAGTTTCCCGCTGATGATGGGTTAGGTAGGCACAAACATCGCGGGCTACCCCAGCATGGCTCATGGCATCCATCCTGTTAGGAGTAAGGCCGATTTCGAAAACCCAATCTGTATACGGTTTAAAATATTCTGCTACCAATGAACCGGTTACTAGGTTATTGGGCAGTACCAAAATACCATCATGACTGCTGCCGAGGCCAATTTCATCTTCCGCACATAACATTCCTTCACTTTCTACTTTTCGGATAACTGCTTTCCGCAAAGTGATGGGCTCCCCCTCGAGTGGATAAATAGTTGTATCAACAGGTGCCACCACTACTTTTTGACCAACAGCAACATTTGCCGCGCCACATACAATTTGCAACAGCGTGCCGGTTCCCGTGTCTACTTTGGTGATCTTTAATTTGTCGGCATTGGGATGAGGGGCACACTCGATAACCTCTCCAACCACTAAACCCCGTAATCCGCCACGGATGCTCTCAAATGCACGCAACTCTTCAACTTCTAATCCAATAGAAGTGAGTATGGAAGATAATTTCTCGGGTTCAATGGGTTCAGGCAGATAATCCAGTAGCCAGTTATAACTGATGGTCATATTAATTACACATTACAATGGTCAAAAATACAAGAATATAACGGGATGAAGGCGGGATATAGAAAAATGCCGACAAATAGTAAAAAAATAAATAATGTGTAGTTCGAAGGAAAAAAGATTTTTTTATCAAAACTCATAGTTAATATCCTGTGAAAAAGGGTTAGATTTCTGTGGATAACCTACAAAAATGAGTGGATTGCTTCCCGTAAAAACTGAAAAAACGGTGCATAAGCTGTGCAGGAAAAATTGCATAAAATAATTTTTCTCTGCCGCCCGCTTCGGATTATATTCGCTGTTCGGTGAAACTTTTGCGAACTAATTTTTTGGCTGGCTGATGGTTTCCGAAACCCATTTAACTACCTACTGAATTGAACTGTGATGGATATTCCTAATATTAATAAAGACAGGAAAAGAAGAAAGCCCAGTGTTACCGATACTACACCCCTGTTGTATGGTAAAGTGCCGCCTCAGGCACGAGAATTGGAGCAGGCTGTGCTGGGTGCCATTATGCTAGAAAAAAGTGCCTTTGATACGGTTACTGAAATTCTTAAGCCCGAATGTTTGTATTCGGAAGCCAACCAAATTATATTTCGTTCGATGTATGATTTGCAGCAGAAGAATATGCCGATTGACCTATTAACGGTGGTGGAAGAACTGAAATCGCAGGAGATGCTCGATCAGGTGGGGGGTGCCTATTATCTAACCCGGCTTACCAATTCGGTTGTTTCCTCTGCAAATATTGAAACGCATGCCCGCATCATTCTGGAAAAATTTATCCAGCGAGAATTGATCCGCATCAGTGGTGAAATTATCGGATCGGCATATGAAGAAGGAGCCGATGTATTTGATTTGCTGGATGAGAGTGAGGCCAAGATGTTTCACATCACCAACAACTACCTGAAAAAGAATTTTACTGAAATAGGTGATGCCATTGCGGAAACCCTAACCCGCATTGATATGTTGCGTACAAAAACCGAAGACATTTCCGGGGTACCCAGCGGATTTTCCAGATTAGATAAAGTAACATTCGGATGGCAACCAACCGATTTAATTATTTTGGCAGCCCGCCCTTCTGTGGGTAAAACGGCTTTTGCCCTCAACCTAGCTCGCAATGCGGCCTTACATCCTACTCAACCTGTTCCGGTAGGCTTTTTCTCGCTAGAGATGAGTGCCTCTCAATTGGTGATGAGAATTTTAAGCGCCGAAAGTGAAATTGACATGCGCAAAATTACCCGAGGAAAACTGGAAAACTACGAATACGAACAATTACTCAGC
>CAIUKP010000017.1 GCA_903899675.1 uncultured Bacteroidota bacterium
AGCGGGATCTTTACCTGTTCCTGGAACTGTGACTTCTTCAGTCATCGGATTATTTTGGACATTCCATGCGGACCAATCGAGATTAGTCTTTAAAGACCGTACTTCATATTTTGGGTGAAAACGTAGGAGATGGTGTTCATCCATTTTTGGTGGATTCACAATTTTTCCTGGATTAAATAGATTGCTTGGATCAAAAGTATCTTTGATCTGGGTAAATGCTTGATTAATATTGGAACCAAATTGCCATTTAATCCATTCACCACGAGAGATACCATCGCCATGTTCACCGCTAAAGGCACCCTTGAATTTTTTGACGAGGATGGAAGCTTCTTCAGCAATAGCACGCATTTTGACAGCACCATCGCGACGCATATCGAGAATCGGTCGCACGTGTAAAGTACCTACGGAAGCGTGTGCATACCAAGTACCACGTGTGCCATACCGACTAAAAATTTCGGTGAGTTCCGCGGTGTATTGGGAGAGATATTCTAGCGGGACTGCGCAATCTTCAATAAAGCTTACAGGTTTGCCATCTCCCTTGAGACTCATCATGATATTAAGGCCAGCTTTACGAACTTCCCAAAGATTTTTTTGCATTTGGGGGTGAATCATTTCTACTACGCTATTAGGGAGCCCAAGATCAGCCATCAGACTGACTAAGTCTTTCAGTTGGGAGATGAGTGGTGATTGCTCTTCACCACTAAATTCGACCAATAAAATAGCTTCAGGTGTAGGGGCATCTTTATCGATTAACGCGGTGTCAATCACCGATTTAAATTCAGGGTTGGCACGCCCCAAGTCGAGCATTGTTCGGTCAACTAACTCAACGGCACTAGGTCCTAATTTAACGATATGTTGAGCGCTATCCATTGCTTTTTGAAAACTGAGAAAATTAATCACTCCCAAGGTTTTGTGTTTCGGTAAAGGCGCTAGTTTGAGTCGTAGTTGTTTGAAGTAAGCTAGCGAACCTTCGCTACCTACTAAAAGATGCGCTAGATTAACCTTACCATCCGATGTGTAGGGCCGTTCATTTTGGTTATGAAAAATATCGAGGTTATAGCCAGCAACACGACGAAGAACTTTGGGCCAGTGCTGATCAATATCAGATTGGTATTGCGTAGCTAGGGCTTTGACCATTTCACCTAATTCTTTAGCTCGTCCTTGAGCCTCATCCATCAGACCAAACTTGACGAGTTCACCACTCGCCAGCCAAGCATCGATTTCTGATACGTTGTGTACCATATTGCCATAAGCAATTGAGCGTGATCCACAGGAATTATTTCCAGCCATACCGCCGATGGTGGCTTGACCAGAGGTAGACACATCTACTGGGTACCACAACTGATGTTTCTTGAGATGAGTATTGAGATGGTCAAGGACCATTCCCGGCTGAACAGTTGCAGTATTTTCCTCTAGATTGACATCTAGTAGTTCTCTAAAGTATTTCGAATTATCGATGACTAAAGCAGCACCCGTAGTTTGTCCACACTGACTAGTTCCGCCTCCCCGCGGCAGAATAGGCACTTCTAGTTCGCGGGCAATTTGAATTGCGGCAACTACGTCATCTCCTGAGCGAGGAACGCAAACAGCATGAGGGATTGTTTGATAAATGGATGCATCGGTTGCATAACGACCGCGGCTAGCGATATCGGTAAAGACTTCAGCAGAGCTCGACTTTTTTAAGCGCTCAGCTAATAGATGAGTCACACTTGGCTTATTCATGGACGTTTATTTTTGCAATTGACATCCAAGGATAAACCAATTTACTGTGCGTCTGTTAATTACCGAAAGGCTTGTATGAATCGAGTTAGAATTAGAGTTCTGATATTGATAATAAAGACTAGGTGCCATGTTCAAACTCGACAACCACCCTTCAGGAAGACACTTTTTACACATCCCAGGACCAAGTCCTGTTCCTTCCCGAATTTTACGAGCGATTAGTTATCAAACGATTGACCATCGTGG
>CAIUKP010000018.1 GCA_903899675.1 uncultured Bacteroidota bacterium
GAAGGAAGCGCATAAAAATCAAGACCTAGCTGCAGTGGATACTGCGATGGCTGAAATGAATACTGCGTGGACGGCCGCCAGCGAAGACATCTATAAAGCGCAGGCTGCAGCCGGTAATCCGGGGGCAGATGCGGCAGGTGCCGGACCAGCGGGAGCAGACAATGCACAAAACGGCAGCGAAACTGTTACTGATGCAGAGTTTGAAGAAGTGAAATAACCTCAAGTTAGCAACTGAATACAAACAGCCTGTTACCCTTTGGTAGCAGGCTGTTTTTTTATAGGTTGATGCCACCGGATACCGCTATACGCTGACCGGTAATCCACTTGCTGTTTGGGCTGCATAAAAATGTAATAACTCCGGCAATATCATCGGCTTGGCCAACTCTCCCAAAAGCGGCCATATTGGCCATGAGTTGTTTGCGATCGGGATTGTTTCGGATGGCTGCATTATTAAAGTCGGTTTCAACTGGCCCAGGTGCTACTACATTTACCCGGATACCTCTCGGGCCCAAATCCTTGGCTAGATAGCGAGTAAATACTTCCACTGCCCCTTTCATAGAAGCGTAAATGCTATATCCATACACACAAAAGCTGGTAGTGCTAGATGAAATTTGAATGATGCTCCCGCCATCATGGATATGAGGCAATAATTGTTGCGTTAAAAAGAACACACTTTTCAGGTGCACATTCATAAACCGGTCGAAATCGGCCTCGGTTGCTTTTTCAAAAGGAATGGTTGCACCCATACCAGCATTATTTACCAGAAAGTCGATCCGATTGTTGCCAAATCTTTCCTGCAGGGTTGCCAGCAATTCTTCTATAAAAGCAGCAATCGATTGAGGTAATTCGAGGTTGATTTGAATAGCCGCTGCTCGTCCACCAATTGCGTGTATCTGTTCTACCACATCCTGGGCAAGATCTGGACTGCTATTATAGGTGATTACTATATCATTGCCAGCTTTAGCCAGTTCGAGGGCCATCTCTTTTCCTAATCCTCTGCTGCCACCAGTAATGAGTGCAATTTTTTTGTTGTGCATACTTCTTTTTTAGGGAGTGAATAAAAACGTCTGCCTCTGGCAGACGTTAGGTATACAATAAATTACAAAATAAATTAGGATGCTACCTGCTTGCGAATAATATTCAATGCGGCACCTGCTTTAAACCATTCAATTTGTTGTTGATTGTAAGTGTGGTTTGCCAAAATAATATCCTTGCTGCCATCGGCATGGGTGAACACGATTTGCAGAGGCTTACCTGGGGCAAATTCGGTTAATCCGTTAATATCGATGGTATCGTCTTCCTGAATCAAATCGTAGTCGTTTTTATTGGCAAAAGTAAGCGCCAGCATTCCCTGCTTTTTCAGGTTGGTTTCGTGAATACGGGCAAATGATTTTACTAGGATAGCCCGAACACCTAAAAACCGCGGCTCCATGGCAGCATGCTCGCGAGAACTTCCTTCGCCATAGTTTTCATCTCCTACTACGATGGTTCCTACACTGGCCGCTTTATAAGCGCGTTGTGTGGCTGGAACGGGGGTATATTCTCCGGTTAACTGATTTTTTACTGAATCGGTTTTTTCATTAAAAAAGTTAACCGCACCAATCAGCATATTGTTACTGATATTATCTAAATGGCCGCGGAATTTCAACCAAGGGCCTGCCATACTAATATGGTCGGTAGTACATTTTCCCTTGGCTTTTATCAGCAATTTCAATCCTTTCAAATCGGTTCCTTCCCAGGGTTGAAAGGGGGCTAGCAGTTGCAAACGCTTGCTGGCAATGTCAACCACCACATTAACCTGGCTGCCATCTTCGGCGGGTGCCTGATAGCCTGCATCTTCTACTGAAAAGCCACGGGGCGGTAATTCCTGACCAGTTGGTTCATCTAATTTCACTTGCTCACCCTTATCATTGGTGAGGGTATCGGTAATAGGATTAAAAGTTAAATCCCCTGCAATAGCCAGGGCAGTTACCAGTTCGGGTGAACCTACAAATGCCAGGGTGTTGGGGTTGCCATCAGCTCGCTTGGCAAAATTGCGGTTGAAACTATGAACAATGGTATTGCGTTCTTTTTTCTCAGCACCCACACGGTCCCACATACCAATACAAGGGCCACAGGCATTGGCAAATACCCGCGCACCAATTTGGTCGAATACTTCTAAAAAGCCATCTCTTTCAACCGTATATCTCACCTGCTCCGAACCGGGCGTAATGGTAAACTCACTTTTTAGGGTGAGGCCTTTTTCTTTTACTTGACGGGCCAGACTAACGGAACGACTGATGTCTTCGTAAGAGCTATTGGTACAACTACCAATCAAACCCACTTCAATTCTTGCAGGCCATCCGTTGGCTGCCACGGCTTCTTTCATTTTAGAAAGAGGGGTAGCTAAGTCGGGGGTGAAAGGTCCGTTCAGATGGGGTTCCAGTTCACTCAGGTTAATCTCAATTACCTGATCGAAATATTTTTCGGGAGATGCATACACTTCAGCGTCTCCATTTAAATAAGGGGCAATGCTGTCGGCCAATTGGGCAATTTCTTCTCTGCCGGTAGCTTTCAGGTAGCGGTGCATACTGGCATCATACCCCCAAGTAGAAGTAGTAGCACCAATTTCGGCACC
>CAIUKP010000019.1 GCA_903899675.1 uncultured Bacteroidota bacterium
ATATAAAAAAGAAAACGGAAAATGGAGTAAGCTTTTTTTAATTGGTCGGGTTGCTAATTATTAATTAATTCTCTGCATTCTGCAGGGAAGAATTCTTCAATTCCTACATAAAAAATTAATAGTTGGGTAAAAAAGATACCGACCCCTTACAGAGATTTTGCCACCAGATCGGGTAAAAACGGAGAAGCATCTCCCCCATTGCGAATGATATCGCGCACAATGGTAGAAGCTACGGATGTGTATTTGGGTTCTCCGGTAAGAAAGATGGTCTCTATTTGATTGTCGAGCGTGCGATTGGCATCGGCAATTGTTTTTTCGTATTCGAAATCGCTCACATAGCGGATACCTCGTAAAATAAAATTAGCGTGAATGGTTTTACAGAAGTTCACGGTTAACCCCTCATACACCACACTTTCTACGCGGGGTTCATTGGCATAAATATCGGCTACCCATTTCATTCTTTGTTCGGCAGTGAACATGGGGCTTTTAGAAGTGTTGATACCAATACCTACATAAATTTTATCGAATAAGGGAAGTGCCCGGTTGATAATATCTACATGCCCCAGGGTAATGGGGTCGAATGTTCCGGGGAACAGGCAGATTCTTTGCATAACCGGTTGGTTGGATTACCTAACGAAATAAAGCAATTTTTGGGAGAATAACGGATTTATCATCCTTCCACTTCCCTGCCGGCCAGCAGGTAAAGCGCAGCCATTCGAACGGCTACCCCATTTTCTACCTGTTGCAGAATAATGGAATGCGGCCCGTCGGCCACATCACTGTCCAGCTCCACTCCCCGGTTAATAGGGCCCGGATGCATAATCACAATTTCTTTATCCAGCTGTTGCAGGGTAGATTGTTTGATACCGTAGGCCAGATTATATTCTCGCAGCGAAGAAAACAGGGGTTGATTCTGCCGCTCCAATTGAATGCGTAATACGTTGGCCACATCGCACCATTTGAGGGCGCGGAGTAAATTATATTCTACCCGAACATCAAGAGCTTCGACTAAATAAGGCGGAATGAGCGTGGGCGGACCTACCACCGTAACCTCTGCTCCCATCTTGCGCAGCAGGTACATATTGCTAAGCGCTACCCGACTGTGCATGATATCTCCGATGATGGCCACTTTTAATCCTTCCAGTTTCCCGAACTTTTCTTGCATAGAAAAGGCATCCAGCAGAGCTTGGGTGGGATGTTCGTTGATGCCATCGCCGGCGTTGATAATGGCAGCGGGAATATGTTGTGCCAAAAAATGGGGAGCACCGGAAGCACTGTGGCGCATCACCACCATATCCACCTTCATGCTAAGAATATTGTTTACGGTATCTAGCAGGGTTTCGCCCTTTGCCGCAGAAGATGCCGAAGCAGTAAAGTTCAGCACATCAGCCGACAATCGTTTTTCAGCCAGTTCGAATGAAATACGGGTGCGGGTAGAATTTTCGTAAAACAGGTTTACAATGGTAATATCCCGAAGAGAAGGTACTTTTTTAACCGGACGCTGTAAAACCTCTTTAAACTGAGCTGCGGTGGATAAAATTAATTGAATGTCGCCGGGGGTGAGGTGTTTAATTCCAAGAAGATGTTTGGCAGACAGTTTCATTAAAAAGCAAAGTTACAATATTTTAATTATCCAGCAGTATCACTTCATCATTCCCCTCATTTTCGGTCCACGCAACTTTTACCCGCTGAGAAACGATGGTATCAATCACTTTCCCCGTATAATCTGGCTGAATGGGCAATTCTCGGCTAAATCGGCGATCTATCAAAACGCACAACGACACTCCGGCGGGGCGGCCAAAATCGAGCAAGGCATCCAGGGCAGCCCGAATGGTGCGACCAGTATACAACACATCATCCACCAAAATCACTTTTTTATTTTCTATACCAAAGGGAATATTCGTGGTGTTGGCGATGTGTAAACTCTTGCGCACATCATCGCGGTAAAAAGTGATATCTAATTGTCCGTACGTTACCCCCTCCCCCGTTAATTGCCGCAACACGTCTACAATTCGGTTGCTGAAAAAAATTCCGCGGGGTTGCAGTCCAATGATTACAGTATTGTCCAGCCCGGGATGATTTTCGAGCACCTGATGGGCCAACCGTTTACAGGTAAGAGAAACTTGCTGGGCGGTTAAGATGGTTTTCAACTGAAAATTTTGATAAAAATAGTTGGTTTCGCGCAAACAAACACCATCCCCACCCGAATTCCGCAATTGATTGGGGAGAACTGAACCGGAAACCGAAGAATCCAAGTAATTTGCAGTCGCATGTTTACCCTCTCTGAAATATCCCTGCTGCAATTCAGAAATTATAACCAGGCTGCGTTTCATTTTACTGAAAACGTGGTAGGCATTTGTGGATTAAAGGGTAGTGGTAAAACCAATTTACTGGATGCCATTTATTACCTCAGCTTTTCACGCAGCTATCACAGTCGCAGCGATGCACAAAATGTAGCACATGGCAAAGAAGGGTTTCGGATAGATGGGGTTTACCGCCTGATGAACAATGAAGAGCGGGTAACCTGCATTGTTCGGGAAACCCTGAAGAAAGAAAGAATCGTAAATGGAGAACTCTGCAAAAAACTATCCTCCCAAATAGGGAAACTTCCAGTGGTAATGATTGCCCCCGATGATATTTCCCTGATAACAGGCGGCGGCGAGG
>CAIUKP010000020.1 GCA_903899675.1 uncultured Bacteroidota bacterium
AAATTTTCTTACACCCATGCTCCGGAGGCGCACTTGCCAGTGTTCCGGAAGCGCACAGGCGATCACACTGATTTTCGTTTACTTAATGATAAAAGCTGCAGCCATCTTCCAATTGTAGAAATAACAAAGCCGAGATAAAATCCCGGCTTAAATTAGTGTGAGTTTGAGTTTGAGAGTGAAGTAAAATCAGTGTAGGAAAATTTCCCACACCCAATCCCACTCTCACACTGATTTTGCTCCCCTTACAGACGAAAGATGCAACTATATCCCGATGATTGAGTACTTTACAATCAGGAAATTAAAATGTTAAACATTATAAATTAATGACCTAAATTTTACTGAATCATCTGTTTGTCAAAAACCCAAATGCTGTGGTGATTTTTTGGTATCCCCTTATATGTTTCATCAGCAATTAATTCATTTTGATTAGCTCCGAACTTATAATGAACCATATTGAAATAATTATTCCTCCACATTGTAGCTTGAAGACCATCGTCTGTTCGTTCCAATTTGCCTTTGAATAATAGTTTAACTCTTCTTGTTTTACCATCAGCCAGCATTCTAAATCCAATTTTTCTTTTTTTATCATCATATATGTGAAATATCTTCAAACCAAAATCATCCCCATTTTGAATTATTTCAAATATTTGACGAGTCAAATTTTTGTCTTTGTCTTCTATTGCACTTTTTTCAAAATTCAAAACCCAAGTACCGCTAAAATTGGGTGTTTGAGCAAATTCCTTTGTTTGGAAAAAAAATATAGAAAATAGAGTTAGAAGTATTTTTGATTTAGAATTCATTGACTGTTAATTTAGTTAAAGTTAGTAAAGAAAAATAAAAAGATGCAACTAGCCTAACACACTGATAGACAAAGAAAAAGCCATCATTTCTGATGGCTTGTCCAGTGTGGCTCCCCCTGTCTGACTTGAACAGACGACCCTCTGATTAACAGTCAGATGCTCTAACCAACTGAGCTAAGGAGGAGTGTCCGCCATCGGCGGATTGCAAAAGTAGGGGAAAATTTATTGGAGATGAAATGATTGGAGAAAAAAATATCAAATTATCCGTTCTCCGGCGATTCGGATAGCCCTAGGTACACCCCATCTTCCCTTTCTTCTACCAAATAGGTTTTTAAGCGATACCCCTCCCCCGAACTATTATACCCATTTTCTATGCGAAAACGGTAGTGGTGGAGCGGACAAACCACTTCCCCGCGGGCAGTGAGCGTGCCATCTATTAATGGGGCTCCGGCGTGCGGACAACCCGCTGCAAATGCCTTACAGGTGTTGGCTACCCTTGCCAATATCCTCGGCTTACCTAACACCGTAACCGAGCATAATCCGTTGGGTTGCCAGGGTAATTGTTGGGCATCATCGGCAATCTTATACCAGAAAACCATAGGGATGATTTAATAAATCATGGTTTTGTATGGGTAGCGGATGCCGTACATGTCGCGCACTTTTTCTAAAATCAGGTTGCGCAATGCCTCTAGGTTGTCTCGTTCAGTAGCAGAAACGAATACACACTGATTTTGCGTGGCTTCCTCCCAACGATGGCGCAAATCGTGCAGAATCTCTTCTTTTACATCTTCCGACAACCACTGATCAAAATGCTTTTCTACATATAAGTCCATCTTATTAAAGATAGTAAGGATGGGCTTTTCGAATGCTTTCAACTCCTGCAGGGTTTTATTAACTACCCCAATCTGCTCTTCGTATTGCGGATGCGAAGTGTCTACCACATGCAGTAAAATATCCGCCTCCCGCACTTCATCCAGGGTGCTTTTAAAACTTTCTACCAGATGATGGGGCAACTTGCGAATGAACCCCACCGTATCACTCAGCAAAAAGGGCGTATTCTCAAATACTACTTTGCGGGTGGTGGTATCAAGGGTGGCAAAGAGCTTGTTTTCGGCAAATACATCCGCCTTACTCAACACATTCATCAAGGTACTCTTGCCTACATTGGTATAGCCTACCAATGCCACCCTTATTAATTCACTCCTTTCTTTACGCTGGGTGAAGGATTGTTTGTCTATTTCGGCTAATCGCTTGCGTAATAGGGATATCTTGTCTTTTACAATTCGGCGGTCGGTTTCAATCTCAGTTTCCCCGGGGCCCCTTGTGCCAATGCCCCCTCCCTGCCGCTCAAGGTGTTTCCATAAGCCTTTTAGGCGGGGTAATAAATATTGGTATTGGGCCAGCTCCACCTGCACTTTACTTTGGGCGGTGCGGGCTCGACTGGCAAAAATATCGAGAATTAAATCACTCCGATCGATGGTTTTTACGCCCAGCTCTTTTTCGATATTGGATATCTGTGAGCCCGTAAGTTCATCATCAAATATCACCAGCGGAATGCCTTTCTGTTTTACGTATTGTTTAATTTCTTCCAGCTTACCCTTGCCCACAAAGGTTCTGCTGTCTGGGTGCGGCAATCTTTGGGTAAACCGTTTCACGGCGATTGCTCCGGCAGTTTCCGACAAAAAAGTGAGCTCATCCAGGTATTCGTTTACCTGTATTTCGGTATGGTCTTTCTGTATCACCCCCACTAACACGGCCTGGTCTTCTTTAAAAGCGGCTGATTTTCTTTCTATCAAGCGAAATTATTTTATACAAAGGTAGTTCAATTGACAGCCCTTTAAACAAAAACCCGTACGCCTCTGGAGTACGGGTTTTAACTATGTAAATGGAAATTAGATTATAATCCGCTGATAGTAATACCAAATGAAAATTTGTTCATAACCGGTCCTGCGCCATCTTTTAATACGCCTGTTATCTGGTATCCAGCATCAAGGGAGATAAATCCATACCCCACCCTTCCGGTAACTGCCAGCATGGTTCCGTTGAAGAAACGCTTTTCACTCTCTTTCTGAATATAAGTGGCTCCATAAGTTGAATAGCCGTTTTTCGATAACAGATTTTTACCCTTGGTATAGGTTTTCAGCAAGGTTCCAACTTTTACGCCCAAAGCCGCTTTCCACGATTTATTGGGGTTTTCTGGGTTTGAATAGTACCGGAGTTCAACAGGTATTTCTGCATACACATTGGTAACCTTGTACTTTTTAAAGTGATCGGCACTGTCTACCCTAGTAAATGGCAAACGAGCTGCGTTGGCTTTGATGTCAACCTTTGTATTGTTAAAAAATATATGACTGCTTCCAATGCCTAGTCCAAATGCCACACTAAACCGGGCATTCGATTTAAAAGGCTTGTCTAGCATAACATACATATTAAAATGTCTGCTGAAACCATTTCCTATACGAACGCTATCGGGGCGGTTCAACCAAGTGTCTGAACCATATTGTATCATAAAATGATCAGCTGCCCTGGATGATAGGTCAACCTTACTCCAATCTTTTCTTGGCATTACTGGGGTAGCTAATACCGCCTGTTTTTTAGCAGGGGGTATAGGCTTTTTGGCAACAGCCGAATCTTTAGCAGTTGATTGGGAGTAACTCACCAGCGCAGCCGGCAATACTAATAATAAAAGCAGTAGTTTCTTCATGTGGTAACGTTGAACAGCAATCATTTGCTGTAGCGGGGCAAAAATAACTGAATTGGCCGCATAAAGAGGGTTAAAAATTAGTCAAAAATAGATAAATACCTGCCTTCACCCCTTAAAACCCAGTTGAAAGCCCTCAAACTGGGCCTATTAACAGCCCCGAAGAACGCAAACAACCTATCTTTGCCCTATTATTTATTAAACAAGCAATTTTGAAATTTACTGAGTTAGGGCTGGATGAAAGACTATTAGAGGGGATTGATTCGATGGGCTATGAAACAGCCACCCCGGTGCAGGAACAGGTGATACAACCGATTTTGGAGGGTAAGGATATCATTGCCTCTGCACAAACCGGCACTGGAAAAACAGCTGCTTTTTTGTTGCCGGTAATTCACCGGATACTTACCGAACCACAGGAAGAGCACCAGATAAAAGCCATGATTATTGTGCCTACTCGAGAGCTGGCTGTGCAAATTGAGCAGGCAATGGAAGGACTTTCCTACTTTACCTCCGTTAGTTCGATGGCGGTATATGGGGGAGGGGATGGAATTAATTTTTCTTTAGAAAAGAAAGCACTTACAACCGGGGTTGATATGGTAATTTGTACGCCCGGGCGGATGATTACCCACCTGAATATGGGGTATGTACAGGTAAAATCACTGAAATACCTGATTTTAGATGAGGCCGACCGAATGCTAGATATGGGATTTAATGATGATATTATGAAAATCATCTCCCACTTGCCCAAGCAACGACAGAATTTGTTGTTTTCGGCAACGATGCCCTCAAAAATGCGGGAACTGGCCCGAAAAATTTTGCATAATCCCTTAGAGATTAATATTGCCGTTTCTAAACCACCCGAGCAAATCGTGCAAGAAGCTTTTGTGGTATATGAGCCTCAGA
>CAIUKP010000021.1 GCA_903899675.1 uncultured Bacteroidota bacterium
AAAATCAAATTCCAACCGTGAAAATAACTGCCGGTATTTTCCCGGCAACCAAGGATGTTCAACGGTAACCTGCACTCGGCTCTCATTCGAAACATTCAGCAGTATTAAAACAACCTGCTCGTTATGTCTTCTAAAAAACAGCAGTACTTTATCATCTTGCTGAGAGGGTAAAATAAACAACTCCCCTTCCCGAATGGCCGCATTGCTTGCACGAAGCTGAAAAAGGCGCTGATAAAATTCAGCCAGTGGCGGAGTTTCAGTCCATTCAATTACATCTTTATTAAAAAATGCCAGTCGCTTTTTCAAGGCCAATTCCTGCCCCGAATATAACAAGGGCATTCCCGGCCAGGTGCAGCTAAATACTGCCCAGGCTAGGGCGGCATTTCCATATTTTTCGTACTCCGTTCCATTCCAGCTGTTCTCATCGTGGTTGCTGGTAAAAAATAATTTATTGGCACCGGCAGGATATTGCGTATACGCATGCAGCACTTGCCGAACATCCTGCAAGCTGCCCTCGCCCTTGTGAAATTTTTCGGTTGCATGCATCCAGCTCCAAGCATAGCTGGTATTAAAAACCGAATGATAATCGGACTGGTCGCATTCGGCAAGCCAATAAAGGGGGTTTTCGGCTTCACAAAATTCTCTGGCTTCTATCCAAAAATCCAGCGGTACCAAATGGGCCATATCACATCGGAATCCATCAATACCGGCTTCCTCCACCCAAAATTTCATGGCTGCTTTCATAGCCTGGCGCATTTCGGTTTTGGTAAAATCTAAATCAATCACATCTTTCCAGCCATTTTTTTCCGTAAAGTTTCCGGTAGCATCTTTTACATACCAATCTGCATGATGGGTAGTCCATTCGTGATCCCATCCCGTATGATTCGCCACCCAATCAATAATCAGCTTCATATCCAATGCATGCGCCTGTTGCACCAGTTGTTTAAAATCTTGCAGCGTACCAAATTCTTCATTAATCTGCACATAACTGCTGCAGGCATAGTAACTGCCCAGGATACCCAAGCGATGTAACTGACTAATCGGAGTAATGGGCATCAGCCATAAAATAACCACACCCATTTCTTTCAATCGGGGAAGGTGCTTGCTGAATGCTTGAAAAGTTCCTTCGGGGGTATATTGCCGGATATTTACTTCATACACATTTGCACCAATCGCCCAGGGAACCAACGCAGGAGTACTCATTTTATAAGGTAGTTTACAATAGCCGATACAAGTTAACTGAATTCTTCGGAAGAAAACGAAGGATCCGCTAATCAGCAGCTACGGGAACAGGATGGACCTTTGAAGAAGCTGGCAATATTTTATGTAATATCCAGGCAGTAAATGCCACTGCCAACGCGCCTACCACATTTAACCAAAGGAATCCTAATCCGATATAGCCCCACTTATCTAATAAGAAGCAAAGTACTACAATACATTCCCCCACGATAGCTGCAATAAATACGGCATTGCCCTGAATCTTTTTGGCATAGAGGGCTACCAGAAAGATGCCCAGTATCACTCCATAAAATAATGAACCCAATAAATTAACTGCCTCAATTAAACTACCCATACCGGTAGCGAGCTCGGCTGTTATGATGGAGAAAATACCCCAGGCTAGGGTATAATATTTAGATACCTTGTATTCCCGCAAGCAATCCTCCTCATTGGCGATATCGTGTTTTTTCCCCTGCAATCGAATATGAAAATCAATAACGGTACAAGCCGCCTGCGAATTAAGGGCTGCAGCTATAGAACCCCATGCTGCCAGAAATATAATGGCAATTAATAAACCTACCAGTCCATGCGGCAAATGATCTACCACAAACCGTAGAAAAATATAATTGGTATCATTGGTATCCGCGCCCGGAACTGCCTGCTTTAATACCTGTCGGTATTCTTTTTGCAGGGCATCCATGCTTTTACGGTTTTGCTGCACCAATAACTTATCCGCATCCTTTTGAGTAACAACAAATGCCCGGCTATATTGCTGCTGATTGGCTTGTAACAGGTTATACTCACCTTCTATCTTACTCAATGCAGGTGCATAGGAAGTTTGCATGGCTTTATCCACTACGGCACCATTAAAGAATACCGGTGCTTTGTTGAATTGATAATAACTAAACAACAAGGTACCCAGTAATAATATAAAAAACTGCATCGGTACTTTTACCAATCCATTCATCAACAAACCTAACCGGCTTTGTGTATTATTTTTGGCTGTTAGGTACCTGCCTACCTGCGACTGATCAGTTCCAAAATAGGAGAGCAAAAGAAAAAAACCTCCAATTATTCCGCTGATGATATTATAGCGGTCTTTCCAGTCGAACCCTTTCTCCGTTATGCCAGTAGTAATTACATTCAACTTCCCGGAAGCCCCACTTATTTTCAGGGCCTCGGTAAATCCAACCCCCTCAGGCAAATAATGCACCACATAATACCCTGCAATAAACATGCCCCCAAAAATGATTAGCAACTGAAGCTGTTGGGTATATGCCACCGCCCTCGCTCCGCCACTTACAGTATATACTATCAGCAAGCCACCCATAACAATATTCGTCCAAAAAATATCCCAACCCATTAAGGAAGATAAAATAATAGAGGGCGCATAAATGCTGATACCGGTTGATAAGCCCCTCGACAATAAAAACAGCGTAGAAGTGAGCACCCTTGTTTTTAAATCGAATCGCTGCTCTAAAAATTCATAGGCAGTAAATACTTTCAATTTACTAAACAACGGCACAAAACTTACGGAGATTACAATCATTGCCAGCGGCAATCCAAAATAATACTGCACAAACCTCATCCCATCGGTAAATGCTTGTCCGGGTGCCGACAAAAAAGTAATGGCACTGGCCTGTGTACCCATGATGCTCAGCAATACCAAGTACCAGGGCATATTTCTATTACTTAAAAAATATCCTTCCAGGTTTTTACTGGTACGGCTTTTATACAACCCATAGGTTAGAATCAGCAGCAGCGTGAGGCAAAGTACTATCCAATCGATCTGGCTCATGAGAAGTATTGAGTAAACCAAATGAAGAAAATAATTTCAGCGAGCAGCACAGCCAGCAACAAAATATACCAGGCTTTAAACGAACCCATCAATGGAATAGGCGGTTCGCTCTCTTGCGGTAATTGGTCGATGGGTTGGTTATCCATTTTAGTGCGTTTTATTTTCTACCTGCCAATCCTCCCGCCAATAGGCCGAGCATGAGTCCAATGATTAAGCCGATTTTTACATTCTTAATAAAGAAACCTATCCCCACCCCAATTAGTATGATGGTAAAAATGCCTATCCTTCTTTTAGACTGCATATCAGGGTTTTTTAGTAGGTAAGGCAAGCAGGTTGGCTAAGATTCTGTATGCGCCTGGGTTTCCGGCAGGTAATTGACGAAACAAGACCAATCCCACATAGGTGATATTTCCCTTTCCATAAGGGGCAGTAATTAAACTACCTCCGGAGGCAGTCGGTTTTTCGCCGCTATCTGCCATTTGTAATAAGGAAACAAAATGACTATCCACTTGCTCGGCATGGTAAGTACTTCTCTCCTGCACCCATCCTTCAAAATCAGCATTGGTTATTGCATTGGGATAATTTAATAATGGGTGAGCTGGTTGTAAAAATGTTACCGGGGCATTTTCTTCGGTTACCCGGCTACCCGAGTTAACCTGAAAGGGATAAGGACCTGCAGTGATTTTTTTCAATCCCACTAGGTTACTTTTCATATACTGTATAATGAGGTGACCGCCTGCTTCGATATAGCGGTTGAACACTTCATTTTTATTGGTTAGGTATTCGTTGATATTATAAGCACGTATTCCGGTAATAATTGCATCAAATTGGTGTAGGTTGGGCATTTGAATATCGGCTTCGGAAATTACTACTACTTCATATCCGAGTTGCTCCAGGGCTGCGGGAATTTTATCACCTGCTCCGGGAATGTATCCTATTTTTTTACCGGTTGTTTTTACCGATAAAGCAATCAGGTTGGTTTTTGCTGGCGAAAAATAGGTGATGGTGGGAATATGGTCGTAAGCAATAATCCGGGTACTACCAGCATACACATCGCTTGTAGAAGGCTGCAGCGAAATTTCTTCCCGCTGATTAATTGTTGATGTGGGAGCATTCAACAGGGTATTGATACGGGCATTTTCGTCCCAACCAGCCGCCGGGGTAGAACCTCCTGAAGAGAACTGCTGCAATCCGGTTAACTGAATGGATGGATTGATTTTATTTTTACCCCGTTGCAATAACTGAACCCCTGCGGTAATTTTTTTACCATTCATGCTCACTAAATTTTCGCGGGTAAAATTAGCTTCGGCAGCGGGCAGCACGGCGAGGGGTTGGTAGAGTTCTCCCTTAACAAGGTCAACATATTTATATTGAATAGCTCGGTTAAAAGTAAAATCAACCCCTTCTATATTAATTACCCAATTAGCCGGAAAAGAAGGATCATTTTCTGCTTTACCAATCAGTCGTTGATCGCGTACATCAAAGCTTCCCTCCAGTTTGGGATACTCGAGCCAATATGGTTGGGAAATTTTTTGATTGGCTGGAACCGGTATCGATTTTACGAACTGAATATTCTGATTGTAAGGAAGTGAAAGCGAAAAACTTGAGTCCATCGAAGGCAACTGAATATACTTCAGCGTAGCCTGCACCTGTTTGCGTTTATTAAAAAAGAAATTGGCAGATACCGATTCTCCTTGCACTGCATATTCTTGCTGGGTAGTTACCTCAGCAAAGATCGCACTGCAGGCTTCCACTAGTTGTTGAACTTCCTGCATTTTTTTGTTTCTCCAGTTCGATTCAGGCAAAGCTTGCATGGCAGTATAGAGTTTTACCAATGCAGGAACAGATGCTTCTGGTTGTTCGAAATTAAATTGCCGGATTAGTTGATTCACTTGTTCCTTGATTGCGGTTCCTCCGGGAATTCTTGACCATGTAATATCCACTCCATCCATTAAATCAGTTTTGGGTGGATCGCCGGCTACAGGTGAAAAATATTCAAGCGATGTTCCCCTTCTTCTTGGCCTGCCTTCTCCCTGACTTTTATGCATACTCCTAGCCTCTGCGCCAATTTCACCATAACTTTTACCCAACATGGGATTATAACCACTGACATCAAATGAAAATTGATCGGCTGATGTTGTATTCATATTTCCGCCAAAGTTGTATGAATTCCACACAATGCGTTTTGCCTGCCAGGGTTTTACTCCATAGGCAAACTGCTCGGGAAATCTTTTTGGGTCTGCCGCTGCAGCAAAAGCCTCCGCCCCAATTACGGCAGAAGCTGCGTGGTGGCCATGTCCGGCCCTTGCATCGGGAGGGAAACGATTGATGATGATATCGGGTTGGTATTGCCGAATAATCCATACGGCATCACTCAGAATTTTTTCTTTATCCCAAATGCGCAATGCCTCGGTTACACTTTTGCTATACCCAAATTCATAGGCCCTGGAAAAATATTGTTCAGCACCATCCTGCCTGCGGGCTGCCAGCAATTCTTGGGTACGAATCATTCCAAGTTCGATGCCCTGTTCTGGGCCA
>CAIUKP010000022.1 GCA_903899675.1 uncultured Bacteroidota bacterium
CGATTGCAAAAAGTATTGTAGTGGCAGTAGAAAAGGATCGCTTTTATCTGGAATCAGCCGAATTTCAAGAGACCGGAACTCAGCGGGAAACTTTGCTAAAAGATCTGGCCCATCAAAAACAGTTTTTAGAACAGGTTAGCAGAAAACTGCAAAACGAAAAGTTTGTGCAAAATGCCAAGCCGGAAGTAATCGCACTAGAAAGAAAAAAAGAAGCCGATGCAATGGCGCGCATTCAAACGATTGAAGCCACCTTATCGCAGATGGATAGTGAATAAAATCGCAATCAGCTACTACCCAAAATAATCCTCCTATGAAACTTCGGCTAATGTTGATTTTGATTGGCTGCTGCATACACTTATCAGGCTTGCAGGCACAAGGTGGTGATTATGCTTCCTTAAAAGTTATTAATCCGCGGTATCCGGATAATCCTACAATGAAAGCATTGTCTTCCACAGCTTATCCGATTTGTATTTCAGTACCCTTAGGAGTAATGGCAGTGTCGCTGATTAGGGATAACAAAAAAGGAAAGCAAGTGGCATATGAACTGATGGGCGGACTGATAGTTACGGCAGCAACTACCGGGGTATTGAAAAAGCTGGTTAACCGTCCGAGGCCATATGAAACCTACAATGATATTTATCCCGATGTTCGGGAATCGGGCAATTCATTTCCATCCGGACATACCGCACTTGCTTTTTCAACGGCCACTACCCTTTTGTTAACTACTGAAAAATGGTATTATGCAGCACCGGCCTATGTTTGGGCCATAGGCGTGGGTTATTCTCGCATTTATTTAGGCCAACATTATCCTTCGGATGTAATTGCCGGAGCGGTTACCGGGGCAGCGGGTGCCTATCTTACCCATATCATCAACAAAAAGTGGCTTCATCCTGTTCGGAAGAAAACCGTTCAAATTCCGTAAAGTTAGTTACACCAACACATGGGTTTCTTTAATTACACCCATTACAAATACACTTTGAAGGTGACCGATATTTTCGGCCTCACTTAGTTTGTTTACATGAAAGTGATAATAATCATCCATGTGCTCGGCTACTACCTTCAGCATAAAATCGAATTCGCCGGAAATATTATAACATTCAATTACTTCGGGCATTTCCAGTATGCTTTTGATAAATTTTGCTCCCGCACTTTTATTATGTTGTTTTAGAGAAACATAGCAGATTACCATCAGTCCCTTTTGCACTTTTGCTGGTTGCAAAAGGGTGGCATATTGTTTTATTACGCCCTGCGATTCAAGCCGTTTGATTCTTTCGTGAACAGGGGTTGTACTTAAATTAATCTGGTCTGCAATTTCCTTTACCGTTGCACGTGCATTTTGTTGAAGAATACGAAGAATTGCAAGGTCTCTTTCATCTAAGTGAATAGGCAAAACAGACTTTTCTTCTATTGACTGGGAAGGTTTCATTTAATAAAAGTGTTTTATGCTACAAAAATACAATTTTAATTAGGTTTATTCTATTTTTATTAAAATTCACAGATTACTTATTCTACACTATCTTTGCAGTCTAAATTAAAAACCTATGTCAACGCTGTTACCCAACATCGATTTTAGTTTGCCCTACAAAGTAGCCGATATGAGTTTGGCCGAATGGGGTCGCAAAGAAATTCGCCTGGCAGAAGCCGAAATGCCCGGATTAATGGCCATTCGTGCCGAATACGGTGCGACTCAACCTCTGAAAGGTGCCCGAATTGCCGGATGTCTGCATATGACCATCCAAACGGCAGTATTAATTGAAACCTTGGTTGCATTGGGTGCTGAAGTGAAATGGAGTTCTTGCAATATTTTCTCTACCCAAGACCAAGCGGCGGCGGCTATTGCTGCTGCAGGCATTGGTGTTTTTGCCTGGAAAGGTCAAACCCAGGAAGAAGCGGATTGGTGTATAGAACAAACCTTATTTTTTGGGGGTGCCGACAGACCTTTGAATATGATTTTAGA
>CAIUKP010000023.1 GCA_903899675.1 uncultured Bacteroidota bacterium
CCTACCGAATCGGAGGCTTGGGATATTTAGCAAATGGAATCTATTGAAAGGGAAATAATAGACGTTGACCATCCTGAAACGCATATTTAATGGGCATGAAAAACAAATCTGCCCAAAAGGATTATTATGCCGTGCTTGGCCTAGCTGTGGAAGCTACTATGGATGAAATCAAATGGAGTTTCCGGAAACTAGCCCATCAGCATCACCCTGATAAAACAGGCATCGATACCAAAAAATCCGAGGTTTTTCAGCAAATACTGGAAGCATACCAGGTTTTGTCAGACCCCGCCAAGCGGGCAGCCTATCATCGGGAGATTTCCGTAGAACTGCCTTCGAATGAACCAATTGTACAATGGGAGCAACTGCGTATGCATATAAAGGCATTACAGGAATGGGTAAAGCATACCGACCCTTATCGATATGATACCGAGGGATATACCATTTATTTTTTTCAATTGATTACTCGAGCCAAACGGTTGGTTCAACTTCTTACATTACCCGCAGCTACCAAGGATGAGCTAGTAGCATCCCTCATCCCTTGCCTACTCTTAGTACCAGAAAGCCGCAGAGAGACTGCACGTAGCCAATTAAGGGAATTAAGCGAGGGTAACTCCGAGTTGCTCAATCAGATTGAAGCAGCCTGCAAACAACCGGCTTATCCCTCCGGATGGCCTACACGTCAAATTCTTATATCCCTTACAATCACTGCCTTGTTGGCAATCGCTTTTTACCTACTATTGTTTCGGTAAATACGCGGTTACCCTGCGTAAATTACTTTCACAAGATGTTTGTGCAACGCTTGTTGTAAATTTGTACATTCGAACAATAACAAATGATTTCCCCACAAACCATACAACAGATTACCAGCCGCATTGATATAATTGATGTGGTGGGTGAATTTGTAAAGCTGAAGAAGCGTGGCAGCAATTATATGGGGCTTTGTCCTTTCCACAACGAAAAAAGCCCTTCCTTTACCGTTTCACCCAGCAAAGAAATTTATAAATGTTTTGGTTGTGGCAAGAGTGGCAATGCCATTGGCTTTGTGATGGAGCATGAGAAGGTTGGATATGCAGACGCACTTCGCTGGTTGGCCAACCGGTATAATATTACGATTGAAGAAACGGCAGTTACACCCGAACAGCAACAACGGATCCTTACTTCGGATAGTTTATACATCATCAATCAGTTTGCTCAGAAATTTTATACGAAAAGTTTATTTGAAACGGAGGAAGGTAAATCCATCGCACTATCTTATCTGGAAGAAAGAGGTTTTCGGGAAGCCATTTTGCAAAAATTTCAGGTAGGCTATCATCCCGATCAGCGCGATATTTTGGCGAAGGAGCTATTGGCCAACCAGTTTACTACCGAGTTATTGGTGAAAACCGGACTGGTAGTGCAAAGAACCGATTCTTTGGTTGATAATTACCGGGGAAGAATCATTTTTCCCATCCATGGAATCACCGGAAAGATTGTGGGTTTTGGAGCAAGAGTAATTGGCAAGCATACCACCGGACCCAAATACATCAATACGCCCGAGAATGAAATTTACAGCAAGAGTAAATTGCTGTATGGCATGTATTTCGCTAAGTCGGCCATTGATAAAGCCGATGAGTGTTTATTGGTAGAAGGATATACGGATGTGGTTAGTTTGCACCAAGCCGGAGTGGAAAATGTGGTGGCCAGTGGAGGAACCTCTTTAACCATCGATCAGCTTCGGTTGATTAGAAAGTATACGCAGAATATTACTATTATTTATGATGGCGACCAAGCTGGTATCAAGGCGGCGCTGCGCGGATTAGACCTTGCCTTGGAAGAGGGTTTACAGGTAAAATTAGTATTGATTCCTGATGGAGAAGATCCGGATAGTTATGTGAATAAAGTGGGTACGACTGCATTTCGAGACTTTATTCAAACGCATAAAAAAGATTTTATTCTCTTTCAGCTGGAGGTAATGTTGCAAGAGGCAGGACAAGATGTGAGCCGCAAGAGTGCAGTAGTTAATCAGATGGCAGAAACGTTGAGTAAGCTGAATAAGCTGGAAGACTTTACTCGGCAGCAAGATTATGTACGGCAGTGTGCTGCGTTGTTAAAGATTGATGAGGCAGGACTCACTTCACTGGTAAATAAATTCAAGCGGGATCGGCTGGGTAAGGAGGATAAAAAATTTGCGGTAAATGAGCAGGGTGGTTTTGAAAATATTGGGCAGCAACCTCCTCCACCACCAGAGGAAGAAAATACGCTGGATTTATTAACCCTGGATGAGATTCCTGAGAAGAATATCATTCGGGTGTTGTTGTTATATGGGTTACATGAATGGGATACCGAAACTACGGTTGCTCAATATATTTTTAGTGAGCTGATGGAATTTCAATTTGAAGTTCCGTTGATGGAGAAATTTTTTAACGAATTTCAAAGCATTTATCAACAAGGTTTAGAACCCACCATGCAATCATTCCTTTACCATGAAGATGAGCAGATTCGAAATCATACTTTGGAGATTTGTTCCTTCCCCTTTGAGCTTAGCCAGCGCTGGAACGAATATCTCGAATCGCGCCACAATATACATACCCCCAACAGTAAGCAGGACGTTGCCCACAGTGTAAATTATTTCAAGCTGCGAAAAGTTAAAAAAATGATGGAAGAAAATCAGCGCGATTTGGAAACGGCTACGGGAGATTCCATCAAAAAGTTCTTAGAAATTCATAAGCACTTGAAGCAGGTAGAAATGGAACTAACACGCCAAATTGGTGCCGTAATTGTAAAGTAATTTTTTTACATTTTATCGAGCAGTAGATCGCTGTAGCTATAAGCGATTAGGTGATCTGGTGCTATTCCCAACGCTTCCATATATCGGTTACAATCCGATTCCATCCCCGATCGGGTTAAATCGGGATGATGGAGGTTGCTTACTTCAATTTCCACAAAACTTCCTAAGCCAGGTACTTCGTCAATATGGAATTTGGTATGCTCGATAAAGAATATTTTCCGGTGTTTTTCTACCACAATTTTCACGGAGAGGGCAGCTGATAATAAGGTTTCTAATGATTCACCATCCGAAACGGGTGACAAATAAAAATGAGAGGTTTTGGGGCCTTCCCCATTGGCTCGATGGTAAAAAATTAGATTGTTTTCAATGGCGCCTTGGCGTAATTTTAATCGACCACTCGGAACTTCAAAGTAGGTATCTTTTTGGGTATCCAAGCCTACATAACGGGCACCAGCTTCCAATAAAAAAGCTTCCACTTTTTCAGGGTGAAAGCAACGAGCTTTGATTTCAATATTAATAGCCGACATAGGTAAAGTTACTACTTCTCTGCCGGATTATTTTTTCCTGCCAATAAACGCTCTAGAGCTTTTTCCAATCGCATTTGTCGGGTTTCTGCCTTTTTAGCAGATTCAATCCAGCTACAATATTCTTTTTGATTGGTAACTGGCAGGGAGGTAAAAAATTCCTGTGCCTCCTTATGTTTGGTAAAGAGTTTTCCCAATTCAATGGGGGGGACCACTAAACTTTTATTGAAAGACAGTGAATGATTAGCATTCGTTTCGGCAAAGGCCCTGTCCTGATTAGGCACCTGGGATGTTTTGATGAAACGCATGGCCGTCCACACATGATCTAAAATAACCTGGCGAACACAGGTATAGTCTTTTTTGTATAATTCTTCCCAGCTGCAATCGCGGTTCAAATCACTCACAATTTTGCTGGCCGTTTTCGGATACGAAATCCAAAGTTTGGTTTCATCGTGAATAGCAGGAAACACTTCTCTGAGGATATTATTCAGTTGGTGCTGACTCAACGCAAACAACAAAGCAAAATCAACTTTCCTGCTTTTTAACAGGGGTGTGATGTTTTTGGAGTAGTTTAATTTAGAGAATTGCTTTTCGATGGAAGATGGTAAGCCCTGAATCAGGATATTCTTTTCATCTTTCAACTGTAATTTTTCAAAGATGGGCTGATTGAACATATTGCCTAAGAGTTCTGGTGAGGGAATGGGGTGCAAAGTTAAAAAATTGTTACTGGAAATGAACGTTTTATGAATTTTAATTCCAAAAAAAATCAATAAAATGCAGTGTTTACTTGTGTTTTGGCAGGAAATTGGCTTTTCAGGGAAAGAAAAAGGGTGTAAATCGGCATGCAATTAATCTACACGCGATCGATTTTTATGGCGATTACTGGGAATTTTGCTTTCGGTTCCACGGAAGATTCTACCGATGTTCTTTTGATGCGTAAGCATTACCATTAGGGCAACCAATACAGCGAAAATGCGGTAGAGCGGTTCTTTTTCATTAAAAATGAAAAGGATAAAAACCATAAAGGATATCCCCGCTAATATGGAACTCAGCGACACAAAGCGAGTAAGGAACAAAACAATAAAAAACACTACCAAGCAACAGGCAGCAACCAAAGGCTGAATAGCAATGGCCATCCCTAATAGGGTTGCTACCCTTTACCACCCCGGAAAGAGGCCCATATAGGGAATATATGGCCAATCACAGCTGCCAAACCCAACCCTATCATAAAGTTGGTTCTCAGCAATTCATTGGATAAATATGTGGGCATTAAAATATACAAAGAAGTGGCAACTACCCCTTTTACAACATCTACTATCATTACTAAAGAACCCCATTTAGAACCAAGTACCCGAAATGTATTGGTAGCTCCTGAATTCCCACTTCCATAATCGCGGATATCTATCCCGAAAATAGATTTACTTACCCAAACAGCAGTAGGGATAGAACCAATCAAATAAGCCAAACATATCAAGAGTAACTCATTCATAATGAATTATTTCAAAGTAG
>CAIUKP010000024.1 GCA_903899675.1 uncultured Bacteroidota bacterium
CGGGGTTTCGTGTTCCAAAGACAGTTTTGTGGTTAATCAAACATTAGTTTTTCAAATCAAGTTTTGTGGTAAAAGTCCCGCCCTTCGGGTAGCTGCAAAACGTTAGCCGTCAGTTTAGAGAGACACTACTATAAAAAATGGAACAAAAAATATTTCGAGATTTTGACTTTTCAGACTTTTGGGATGATACCGAATATTCACTTAGAGAATATGTGGAAGATACCCCATCGAATGAACTTATCCTTTCAATAGAAAAAGAACTTGGTTTTAAACTTCCAGCTTCATACATTGAGTTAATGAAACTTCATAATGGTGGAACACCAAAAAAGTGTTGCTTTCCGACTTCTGAAAGAACCTCTTGGGCAGAAGACCATTGTGCGATAACAGGAATTATGGGAATTGGCAGGACAAAGACTTATTCATTATGTGGCAGTTTAGGAAGCCAATTTATGATTGATGAATGGGGATACTCAAACACAGGAGTATTCATTTGTGACTGCCCATCAGCAGGACACGATATGATAATGTTGGACTATTCAAAATGTGGAAAAGACGGAGAACCCGAAGTTGCTCATGTTGACCAAGAACGGAACTACAAAAAAACATTTTTAGCGAAAGACTTTGAAATCTTTATCCGTGGACTTGTAAGTTCAGATATTTATGATACTTCTGAACAAGATTTAATAAATACTCTTGATACCTTCAAAACAGGACAATTTTCGGATATTCTTCAAGAATATTTTAAAAAAGACACTTCACTAAATTTTGACAGAATCCTGAGAAATCTATTTACAGAATTAACAACCGGTAAGGGCTATTTTGGACTTCACGCAGACAAACTTTCACATTTGGCTTATGATATACAGTTTTACCTTTTGAGTATAAACAAAAGCATAAAAAGTAGAGACCACTTTGAAAAAGAATATCCACCAATGGTTGCTATGGGTAACAATGAAATTATAACAGGAGGCTATGCTGACTTCTTCTTAGATTGGTTTGACCAAAAGATAAACTCAAAACAGATAACAAAAAAACTATTTGGCAGACTAACTTTTACTGACAGTTATAAACGACAACTAATTGACAAGATTAAAAAGTATGAATAAGAAAAACCGAACGGCTAACAGCGTGTTGCCTCAATTGGCGGTGACGTGCAAAATTGAAGCTGAGTGCTCCTATCAAATTTTTGTGCAGGTTTACAGTGTAGTGCTCCGAAATCGCCAACTGCGGCAACACGCAAAACGTTATGGGCAACTCTATGAACGACACAGATAAACATAAACTTCGACAGCCAGAACTTGAAGCTGACATCTACTACTTGACCGAACAGGAAGGTGGACGAAAGTCTGCTGTGGGAAATGGTTATCGTGGACAGTTTTACTATTACGGAAAAGACTGGGACGCACCACAACAATTCTTGGACAAGGAAATATGTAATCTTGGCGAGACAATAAAAGTTTATTTGCAAACATTAAGCCCAGACTTTCACGTTGGACAATTTTATGTAGGACAGGAATTTGAAACAAGAGAAGGTGCGAAGACAGTTGGTAAAGGTAAAATCACAAAAATATTACGACCAGACTTCAATTATTGGGACGGTTCAACCTTTCTCAAATCACTTGACAATAAAGTTGGTCCTTACTCTGACTATGACGACCTTCTTGGTTTTCGTATTGACTTTGAAGGCTGGTTGACCGAGACAGAAATAATTGATGACATTGAATTTGAAATGACAGGCAATTTGGAATGTATGATGCTGGTGAAGTGCAAACTCATCAACCAAAAATTGCAACCAAGAGAAGTTTCTGACAAAATTATTGAATGTTGGAAAACAAGATTAGCGACATCAAATCAACTTTATAAAGTTCAAATGAACACGAGCTATGACACTAATAAAAACCAATCGCATATTGACAAATTCGTTTTGACATTTGCGACTTGGCATTCAATATTTTTAACAGGACAAATCATAGTGACGGAATGAAAAGAGCAGCCCATAACAGCACCTACAAGAAATTGGCGGTTCAGTGGTTAAATAAAGCTTTGTGCTTCGTATCAAGTTCAGTGGTGGCAGACAGTTTTCGTCTCCGAAATCGCCAACTTCTTGTAGCTGCAAAACGTCGTTACAAGCAACCATAAAAGACAATCGACAATGGCCGAAAATCAATTTCTGACATATCAAAAATTTACAGACCAATCCGAAGCTAAGGAGTTATCAGATTTGATGACAAAGAACAATATTGATTTTCAATTTGAAGACACATCAGCTAGTTTTGACCCGACTTTTACAAACAGCGAATTAAGCAAGGAGTATAGAGTAAAATTGAAGAAACAAGATTTTGAAAAAGCAGATAAAATTCTAATAGACATATCAAGGCAAAAGCTTGACATAGTTGACTCCGATTATTATTTATTTGATTTTACAGATCAAGAATTAATTGAAATTTTAGTAAAAAGTGACGAGTGGGGTAAGTTTGACTACTTATTAGCTCAAAAGATTTTAAAAGACCGTGGACAAGAAGTAAGTAAAGAATTACTTGAAACCTTGAGGAAACAAAGAATTGAAGAGTTGGCTAAACCAGAAGATGGCCAAAGGACTTGGATTATTGCTGGTTATGTTTTTTCAATTTTGGGCGGGCTTTTAGGACTTTTCATTGGATGGCATTTACTTTCTCACAAAAAGACACTCCCAAATGGTGACAGAGTATATGGGTATTCAATTGAGGACAGAAAACACGGAAACAGAATTTTTATTTTAGGAATTGTTTTCCTTGTAATATGGACAAGTTTAAGAATTTTAACCAATAACTAAAATTAATGGCAGCTTGTAACACGGATTTTGCATCAGGCGGGCTGACGTGCAAACTTGGAGCTTTGTGCTTCTAATAAACATTAGTAATAAATTGAAATTTTATGCTCCGAAACCCGCCCGAACGCAAAGCCCGAAACCGTTAGGTACAATTACAAGATGAAAACACGTATTTTAAAAAAAAATGATTGGCAGGATGTAATTCCGAAGGACGATTATTCGATTATAGGGAAGAGGACTGTTGCCTTTATCGATATTTTAGGTTTTAGAAATTTAATTAAGGAAAAATCCTTAATAGATCTTGCGACCGCATATGAAGATGTTGTTGACCAAATTTTACGAACAAATTTACCATCAGAAATTTCAACTCGACCGAATCTATTTCCAGATCACCCATTAGATCTGCCGTATTGTAAAACTTTTATTTTCTCGGACTCAATAATTATTATTTCAAATGGACCATCTCAAAATGAAACACTTAAGACTTTAATTTTGGCGTGGCGAACGCTTCAGCAGTTGTTAGTGCATGGCCTGACAGCGAGAGGTGCTATAACGCACGGAGAAATATATATCAACTCTACTAAAAATATATTTTTGGGTAGTGCTCTCACAAATTGTAAGCTCCCCCAAAAATAGTACGTTTTAAAAGTAGACAAAAGTCTTAATTTTAAATGTTGTGTAGGCTCCCCATTTTTTACACTAGTATTCTGTTTTATTTTGCTGGTGTATTGCCTACCATTCAGTCAGCCGCCGTGGTCAGATTTATGTTTTTATATTCATAATCATATGCAGGCTTACATTTTTCATTGTGGTAGATTTATTACGGCTTTAATTTTTTTACAAAGTAATCAGCAGCTGCCTGATATACTGAAATGGCATTTTCGTTATTCATCCAGTGATGCGTATCATCTACAATCATCCTGGTTTCAAAAGGAATTTTTCTTTTGGTTAACCGATTGATTAAATCCACACTTTGATTGAATCGAACATTCCGATCATCGTCTGCATGGATGATTAGCACGGGGGAAGTCCATTTGCTTAGGTCTGATATCGGCGACGATTTCCAGGCGGTTTGTAATGCCAGCGCCAAATCGGGAGCTTTTTCGTATTTGTCGTTGTTTGCATTCAGGGCAGCCTGGGTTGTCCAGTCATGCACCCCATGTATATCCACCCCGGCAGCGAACATTTTTGAATCTTTGGCCAATGCCATTGCGGTTAGGTATCCTCCATACGATCCTCCATAAATGCCAATACGTGAGGCGTCGATATAGTTTTGCTGTTGCAACCATTTTCCGGCGGCCTGAATATCCTGGTATTCGGAAGCACCTTGCGCACCGCCATTTTTCGGCTGGTGAAAATTATATCCGTACCCAATTCCAAGTCGGTAGTTAACCGATAACACTACAAATCCTAGGTTAGCCAAGTATTGATTAGATGCATAGGCATTGGAATAATAATCAGAATAATTCCAGCTCAGTAACATTTGACGCGGAGGTCCGCCATGCACATACACGATGGCTGGTCGTTTACCGGTAAATCGATTGTTTCTGAATAGTTGCGCATGAATGGTTAATCCATCCGGTGACTGAAAAGTAATGGGTTCGGGGGTAACCAGTTCTTGTTGGGGAAAGCTGGATGCTATCAGTTCTTTTTCTCCGAGTAGTTGGCTATTGCCATTTGATAAATTTTTAATTGCAGGCAAGGGAGGGCGTTGTGCAGTTGCGCTCAGATAAGCAACTGATTGTTCGTTGTTGAAAATTATCGGCGTCCATTCAGCACCGGTTCCGGGAGTTAATACGGAAAAGTTGCGGGTGTTGAGGTTAACCATGGCAGCATGTCGGCGTTCTATATCGGTGGTTTCTTTTCCGGTATTGGCGCTGAAGCTGAGTATATTTTTATTGGCACTCATGCGCACATGCTCACACATGAATGAACCAGGCGTAAGCAGTTCGGCTTTTCCACCGATAGCTCGAATCGTATACAGATGAGGCCATCCATCCTGATACGAAAGAAACACAATCTGATTGTTGGCAGCCCAGTGTAGGTTAGCTCCTCCATGGGTATTGGGGAAACAGGCTGTTCCCTTGCCATTGGATTGATAAATAGTCTGCGTTTCGCCGGTTGCAACATTGGCGGTTAGGATACTCCAGGGGGTAGCGGGTTTCACAGTTAACGAATCAGGTTCTCCCCCTATACCGGGTCTGCGAATAAATACAATTTTCTTTCCATCGGGAGACCATCTGGGAGACTGATCTCTATAAAAAGATGGGGCTATCCATTGCAACGATGATTTACTATAATTATAAATACCTATCAACGAATGATCGCCCCGATTGGCAACCCATAACAATTTTTCTTCCGATCCATCGGTTGTCCATTCCAATCCACTCATATTGCCTCGTGTGGTAAATAAAGATTGTGCAGCCGCTGATCCATTCACAGGAACCCAAAAGGCTTGTCCACTTTTAATAAATGCCACTTTTTTGCTATCCCCAGAAATGGCGGGTCCATCCCCTTCGGATAAAACCTTGGTAGCACCACCAGCAAAAGGAACGCTTAGTATGGATACTTTGGAGGGTTGTAAATCAAGCGAGGCATTGATTGGCAATAGGGCATCATAATTAGCCCCATGATCGCCACCCCTTACAAATACAATCCATTCTCCATCGGGAGAAAATTGCAGCGATGTAATTTCCTGTCCATCGTTTTTTGTAAAGGAGGTGAGTTTTCGAATCGTATAATCCGCACCTTCGGCTACATACACATTGCGCATCCCGTTTTCTTCCAGTGCCCACGCAATTCGGTTGCCCTGTGCGGATGCAGATAATTCGGTGGGGAATGCATAATTTTTAAAATCTTTCAGGCTCATTTGTGCCCAAAGTTGAATGGGCAATAGCAGGCATACAAGTATTCTTTTCATAGTGTATAATGAAGTTGTTTGGGTACAACAATTTACAGGAAAATAATTAGATACGCCTCCTACTTTACAAAGGAATAGGGGCAAGCCTACCCTTAATCTCTGATTAGGGTTACATTTCCCTTGCGCGTAAGGGTATTGCCTTTTTTATCGATACCGGTAGCTACAAAAACAAAGGTATCCATGGGCAGCGGTTTTCCCTGATAGGTTCCATCCCATGTTTGTCCCATATCCGAGGTTTCGAAAATCAGCTTACCCCATCGGTCGAAAATGCGGAAATATTGCAGGCGGGAAATTTCAATATATACAGGTACAAACCGGTCGTTCACACCATCGCCATTGGGGGTAAATGCAGTGGGTGCCTGTATGTCGGGCTCGTTAAATATCCAAACTTCCTGGCCATCTGTTATTGTGCATCCACTCGTATCTTTTATTTGTATCGCATAAAAAATACTGGAGGGGTCGCCGGCACGATATAGAGCAGTAGGATTTTGTAGGGTGTCGGCATTGAGTCCGGTTGGAGGGAGCCATTTGTGAGTAACACCCGGTTGCGCCTTCAGTTGTATAGGCAATTCTCGGGTTGTGGTGATGCGTGGATAAACGATCCCATCTCGGCCGGTAACTATTTTTACCGCTCGGCTGAAAGTATCGGAAACACTCGGGCAAAGCAAACTACTTACTACTAAACTTACCGGATAGGTTCCGGTATTTCTATAGGTATGTACCGGGTTCTGAAGGTTTGATCGTGCACTGCCATCTCCAAAATCCCACACATAGAGCGTATTGCCGGTTTGTGCAAACCCTAAAGCACTTTTATCGAAAAATAATACCGGAACGTTAATACAATTATTTACAAAATTAAAATTGGCTATTGGTTTTCCCAGAATTCGGATGGTTTTACTGCTGCTGTCACTTACGCAACTACTGTCGCTCACCACAATTAGGGTAATGGTATATTGCCCCTCTTTTTTATAGGAATGAACGGCCAAACTAGTAGTATCGGTGCTGCCATCTCCAAAGTCCCACAAGTATTTTGCAATACGTGTATTGCCAAATCCGGGATCAGTAAGCGTAATAACAGGCTGAACAGGCGTGCCCAAACAAACATCACTCAATGTAAATCGAAGGGTGGGCTTTCCGAAATTGGTAACAGCTTTGGTGAGGGTATCCGAAATACAACCCTTATCATTCTTTACCGCGTGTTTTATCGTATACTTTCCGGGAAGGGTATAGCCATACGATGGATTTTTGTTATTGCTTTGTGTGCCATCACCCATATCCCAGAACCAACTGTTAACGGGGTCTGCATTGCCTATGGATTGGTCGGTTAGCTGCAATTGTAAATTACCCGAACAGGCAGGTTTATTAATGGTATAAATGAAATTAACAACCGGCTTTTCGTAGGTGGCCATGGTTTGTGTAGTTGAATCTGCAACACAAGCGGCTGCCCGGTTAGCAACCAGTTTAATTGAATATGTGGTGGCTGGTCGGGTTAGAAGGATATTTAGCGGACTAACCTGTGAAGAAACCAGGGTATCATTGAGATACCATTTGAAAGCGTCTGAGTATAAACTGGTATTATTTATTGTAATGGCTAATGGTGCACAACCTCTGGTATTGGTAAAATTGAACTTTGCAATAGATGGGGGTAAGAAACGGATGGTTTTAATTGCTGAATCTTTGCAACCAAAACTGCTAGTAGCGGTTAGTTTTACTTGATAAGTATAGGCAGTGGTTACCGTATCAGGCACTCTGAAATCATAAGTAAAATGCGTGGTGGTTTTTTTCAGCGTATCGTTCACTTTCCAATTATATACCACCACATCAGCTCCGGCATAGGTGGTTTGATTGGTAAATATTGCTGTGTCTTGTTTAAAACATTTGATTGAATCGCTGGCAAGAAAAGCTGCTCGGGGGGAGGCAATTACTTTAGCGGTTAGATAGCCTGTATCACTGCAGCCTAACGAATTCAATGCTGTTATACGAATTGTAAAATCGCCGGCATCAAAGAAAGTGTGTGTGCCGATATTCCCTAAGGATGTGGTATCCGAACTTCCCGGATCGCTAAAAAACCAATTAACGATATTGCCCACGGGCTGGTTGGCATTGCCAATAAAGTTGTAGGGTGCACAATTTTTTATTTGCAGATTGGAGTTTAAAGATATAATAGGCAAGGGGTTAATCGTAATTTGCTTGGTAAGTGAGTCGCTACAAATAGTAGCCCCTGCATTGATAGAACGAATAATTAATTTAACCCGATACGTGCCGGGTAGGGTATAAATATGTGCAGGACTGAAGCCAACAGACCCGGTACCATCGCCAAAATCCCATTGATAGCTATAGCCTAGGTCGGATTGATTTGTAAACTGAACCGTTTCTTTCAGGCAATACGTATTTTTTGCAGTGGTAAATTTAACCCCCGGCTTGCTGAACATTTGTATTTGTAAATACACCGTAGTATCTGTATTAACACAGCCATTCGATGCCTTCATGCTTATTGTATAGAGCCCAGCTTTTTTATAAAAATGTTTGATGGTCTCCACACTTTTATCAGAAACATAAATAGAGTCGGCACTGCCATCGCCAAAATTAATTTCGTAACGGGTTGCTCCGGAAGATACGTTGCGGAACGTCATACTATCAGGTGCACAACCCCAGGTATTGGGGCCTTCTACAAATAATTTGGCAAAAATATTTCTCGGAAATACGATAATCTTGATGGAATCTTTATTGCTGCCGCATTCATTCTGCGCTCTCAGGGATATGGTATACGTAGTAATGGAAAAGGTTTTAAATACATGCGTAACCGTTGATTCTGTGAAACTGGTATCATAGGTGTTATCTCCATAACTCCAGAAATAGGTATTCGGTTTACCAATAGAAATATTGAAGGCCTTAAAAGTATAGGGAGAGGTATTGATGGAGCAACCAATGGTAGTATCGGGCTGGAAGAGTGCAATGGGATTAGATCGTACAATTACCGAATCGCGCAAACTGGTTATCGTATCGCATTGCAGCGCAGCCGTAAGTGTAATATAATAGGTAGTATCTAAGTGGCTTTTGCTCGGCTGAAAAGTAACCGGTAAGGGATCTTTCAGTGTTGAGGTAGTGCCATTGCCAAAGCGCCAGGTATAATTAAATTGTTGATAGGGCTGAGGAGTAGTAGTATTGCTGAAACTTACCACCAGCGGGCCACAACCTATTTTGGTGGATGCAACAAAAGCAGGTGTTGGGCGCGCAATGGTTTTAAAGGTTTGTCGCGCTGTATCGGTTTTGCAACCATAACTACTTATAGCAGCTAATTTTATTTGAATGGTATCATTGGGTAAAGTGATGGTATATCCTGGGAAAGTTAGGGTAGTACCTATTGAATTATTATTAGCCAGCCATCGGTAAGAAACATTCGCAAAAGGATAGGCGGTTGCTTTTATATTGTTATTGTCTATAACCCCGGGAGCACACAAAGCGAGGGTGGTGCTGGTAAACTGAGCTTTTGCATCCGGATTAACTGTGAGGTCAACTGCTTGAATCGCAGAACACCCATTGCTCTGCATGGTTACCTGATAGCGAACAATTATGGGCCCTTGGGTAACATTATACAAGGTTTCGGAAATAATTCCACTGGCATTTGAGCTACTTGTGGCAGGGTTGCTGATACCCACCACTGCAGTTCGAATCCAACTATAACTAACATTGGCCGTTGCACTGGTGGCAGTATACTGAAATAAGGTGCCCGTACAAACAGGTGTGGGTAATAGGGTGCTACTTAATGCCGGCTTTGGTAAAATAGTTATCGTAAAACTTATAGGCGCCCCATCACAACCCCCTACGGAAGGAGTAACTTGAATAGTAGCTGAAATCGCTGTAGGGTTTGTGTTGGTGGTAGTAAAGGAAATGGTTCCAATACCACCGGCACCTAACCCAATGGCAGGATTGGTGTTCGTCCAATTATACACGGTACCTACAATACTACCGCTAAATACAATATTGCCAGTATTGATGCCGGTGCAAAAAGTTTTATCGGTAACCGTATTGGCAACCGGGATGCCGGTTACAGAAACGGTGATAGCACTTCTGGGGCCTTCGCAACCGGCTGTAGTAAGCTGACTAACATAATAAGTAGTATTTCCTAATGCAGCGGTGGAAGGAATTGGAGCTGATGCAAGCGGCGCTCCACCTGAAGCATTTGCGTACCATACTACTGTGCTGCCACTTTGCGCTGTTGCAGTTAGGGCAACTGCAATCGCATCTTTACAATAATGTACATCAATTACGCTAGGTCCGGGAGGGGTTGGATTAACGGTTGCAGAAATAGCTGATGTGGCGGTACAATTATTTTTAGATACTGTTACCGTGTAGTTTCCGGTTGCTAATACCGACGCATTCGAAATAGAGGGATTTTGCTGATTGCTGGTAAAATTATTCGGTCCTGCCCAAGCATAGTTTACGCCGGGTGTAGTGGAGGTAGCGTTTAGCACTAAGGTATTACCACTACATACGGAAGTAATCGGCTGGAAAGTTGCTGCGGAAGGATTTGAGGGATCAGTCAACGTAAAGGGACCTACAAGGTTAGATACGCAACTGCCTAATTGTACCCGAATATTTTGATAAGTGCCCGCAGTTAACCCGGTGATGGTGAGCACGCCTGCTGCATTGCTGGTAATGCTTACCGGCCCAATGGGAGAGCTGTTTTTTGAATAATAGGTTTGATAATTTGTATTGATGGCTAATCCGGTGAGTTCGATTTTTCCTTCCGTGCCTGAGCAGGTAGTTGGATTAAAAGTATTTGCACCAGTTATGTTGGGAGTGGTAGAAACGGTTACTACCAATGCTGCTCTTGCACCTTCACAACCTGCTGCAGTGGTTTGCGAAACATAGTAAGTGCTCACTCCTGTTGGAGAACTAGGGGCTGTGGGAGCGGTGGAAGAGGCTGTTCCGCCGACTGCATTCGAATACCAGCTAAGGGTATTACCCGGTTGGGCAGTAGCTGATAAGGTAACAGGCGTGCTGTTTTCGCAAATTCCTACTGGAGTAACTCCCGGAGCAGAGGGGGTAGCATTAATAATTGCCACAGTTGTTCCGGGTACTTTACAATTACTCAGATTAACCGTAACTGTATACGTGCCAGCAGCTGCAACACTGGTATTATTGATTACCGGAAATTGTTGCGTACTGGTAAAACCGTTCGGGCCAACCCATGAGTAACTAACTCCGGGAGTAGAAGATACTGCTGATAATGCCAGCGTTGTTCCACTGCAAGTGGGGCCTGTATTACTAACGGATGGTACATTGGGAGGATCAGGCCAATTAATAAATAAAAAGTTTGAATATACATTTGAGGAACAACTACCTAGTTGCACAAAAATATTTGAATAAACTCCAATCCCTAAACCGTTTACTATAATTGTACCACTTCCGTCGGCTGTTTTTATTATGGTATTGGCTGATCCCCCCTTGGTATATTTTACTGTATAAGTAACTCCGGCAGATAAACCGGTTATCACCAAACTACCCTCATTACCTCCACAGGTTAACGTATTATTCGCAGTAACATCCGTGATGATTGGTGTGGATGAAACCGTTACAGTTAAAGTAGCACGGCCACTTTCGCAACCAGAAGCGGTAATCTGACTCACGAAATATTGTGTAGTACCTACCGATGCGGTTGAAGGCGTAGGGGCTGAACCCAATGGACTGCCACCTGATGAAGCTGTGTACCATCTTAGTGTATTCCCTACCGAAGATCCTGCAGTTAAAGGTGAAGCAGAGGCATTTTGACAATAGGCAACTGATGCAACAGTAGGTAAGGAAGGGGTTGCATTTACTACTACTGTAGTGGTTGCACTGCTGCTACATCCGCTAAGTGAAACCGTTACTGTGTATATACCTCCTGCATTGGCAGCGATGTTATTAATCACCGGATTTTGTAATGAGCTCGTGTATCCATTGGGCCCCGACCAGGAATACGTTACCCCGGGCGTGGTAGCCGTAGCGGTAAATTGAACGGTTGTTCCACTACAAACGGGGCCGCTATTAGCAACCGTTGGCTGATTGGGTGCATTGGGATCGGTAAGCAAAAATGGCCCCAACGCATTGGATGGACAACCGTTTTGAATTACAAATACATTTGTATAGGTGCCTGCTGTTAATCCGGATAAGAGTATTACTCCACTTATATCCGCTGTTTTAGTAAGGGTAGTGGTTATACCTGCTTTAGTGTATTTCACTGAGTAGATTCCGGAAGGGGTTAATCCGCTTAACTGAATATTTCCATTAGATCCCGCACAAGAACTGGGGGAGGTAAGTGTTCCGGTTATAACGGGCGTTTCATATACTAATATATTTTTAGTATCCGAACTCGTACCACATTCATTGGTAACACTTAGGGTAACCTGTTGCGTGCCGGCGGTCGTCATTACTATTAAACCCGGATTAGCTATTGCAGAACTACCTGGTGTTGCCCCGGTGATCGTCCACGCATAAGTAGGGGTTGGATTGGTAGCGTAGCAATTATTTACTACCTGAGTTACCGTTATGGACTGACCACTACATACCGTTGCCGGTACCTGAATAGACACATTTGGAGGCGACTTAACGGTAACGGTTCTTGTAAATGGCAAAGATGCACAGGCATTGTTGGGGGCAACTGTAATCAGTTGTACCGTATACGTTCCGGGATTGTTAAAGCTGAAGCTGGGAGTATTACTGGTAAGTGTTCCGGAAGTTACCGAAAAGGAAGAAGCATTGGGCGTACAGGCGGTTGGGTTTGTATAACTCACACTCCATTGTGGTGTATTAGTGCCGCAGATTGCTGCAGAACTATTGTTGGTAGTTGCAACGGAAACGGGCATACAGCCAATATTATTATCGAGTGTAAAAGAAGAAGTGTGCACCGGATTTACACAAATAGTGGTTTCGGTAAAAGCACTTCCGCAGGTGCTGCTGCCACCTAAATATAAACGGACGGTATAGGTGCCGGCTATAGAAAAAGTAATGTTAAGTGTATTATTACCAGATGGATCCCAGTTTTCGGGATTGGGATCATTGAAACGATTTCCAAGTGATTGACCCACCGCTAGCGTAAAGCCGCTGTTGGGCGTGATTTCCCAAACTTTAAATCCATTGGTGCATTGTCCACTTGTTGAAACAGTTTTAAATGTTGGGCTGGTATTGGTTACAGTTACGGGAACATTGATGCAGGTATTGTTAGTAGAGGCCGATAACCCAGGTTTCGGATAGCCAGAAACATATATGGGTGTTACCGATCCCTGTGTTGTTGCGCAAGGATTGGTGGCTTCAATTTTTGCAATAAACGAGTTGCTGATACTATTACTCGTAGTGCCACATGAGTTTTTAGTATAAATATGGGTAACACTGGTTATTGCATTCGCCTGATCAAAAGTTATATTGGGGGTACCATCGTTAAATAGGATGGTATAATTGGTTCCAGGACTATTGGTTGAAATATTTGAAATGGGAAATGTGAGAGGACTATTTTCGCAAATATTTGTATTGCCCGGGCTCGCAATACCTGCGGAGGGATTACTTCCGAGATAAATAATTCTGGTTAATGTATCCTTACATCCATTATCGCCAGTAACAATTTCTAATAATGTACTGGAGCCTCTGTTATAGGTATGTGTTTGGGCTGAATTAAACGTAGCAATTATTAAGTCTGGAGTTCCATCTCCCCAAATAATCTGATAGTTTGTGTTGATAGATTGTGTTCCGGATGCATTATTAAATGTAAATAGCGATTGGGCAGAACCGGTACAAACGGTAGTTGTTCCAGAAAGTTTCGCCTCCGGCTTCTGCTTGATGCTCACCACATTGGTTTTTTGGTTGGTACACCCTTTATTATCCGTTACGGTAAGCTTCACCGAAAAATTATCGGTACCATTTCCATAATTTCTAAAAAATGCATGCAACGGATTAGAAGCAGTTTCCAAATTGCCATCTCCAAATTCCCATTGGTAAATACTAGTAGGGTCATTAGCTTGCGGAAAAAATCCAATCGGAACCCCCGCACAATTGGTTGTTGGAGAAAAAGTAAAGTCGGCTACTGGATTGGGATTTACCACCAAAGCGGCTGCATTTACCGTAGTGTCTCCATTGTCTCTTCCGATTACAAGGGTATAGTTACCAGTAGCATTGGCCGTATAATTTTTTTGTGTGGCTCCGGATATATTCGCATTATCTTTTTTCCACTGATAGGTGAAGGAACCCGGAATAGAAGTCATATTCGAGGTGAGCATGAACGTAACAGAATTTCCATTACATATTTGAATACTTCCCGAAGGGGTAGTTGTATATACCGTATCTAGAAAAAATCCCTCACCTTCTGGTACAACAGCCGCATTCGCAGTTAAATGCATCATTCCCAACAGTAAGCCGGGTAACCATAACCATATATGTTTGATAGGTTTCAATTCAGCTGCTGTATTTTAATATCCATACCATTTTAACGCACTTTGTTTTCCTTCGGGGCAAAGTGTTCTTTTTCTGATTCGTGCCGCTTCTGTGGTGGCAAGGGTATAACTGAGCGACAATTCAAATCCTCCCCGCAATTTAGAAGCAGCCGTTAGTTGAGAGACATTGATATCGTAGGATAAGCCTATCCGTGCATTTCCCCACTCCATGCCAACATGCGGAATCAGTGCATCCTGATATCGGTACCATAAACCCGCCATTACCGTAATATCATTTCGCTCGTTGTCGTAGTTGTACGAGCTGGAGAGCCCATGCCCATATACCACCCCCAGCGTTGTTTCCCGATACGATTGGGCATTCATGTAAACACCACTTACATATAGTCTGTCTACTCCATTAATCAACATAGATCCGCCTGCATGGAAAACATAGCGCGGACTAATATTGGCGAAAGGACTATTCGTAGGCTCTTTGGTGGCATTGATATGGTACATGGAGCCTCCGAAATACAAAGAGTTGTCTTCTGTTATAATCGAGTAGAGTAATCCGGCCGAGTAATCGAAATTCATACTGCTGAATCCATTCTTGGCTTCTCCGGTGGGTAGGTTAGGGTCAAATCCCTGCGAAGTAAATTGCTGCTGAAAAGTAAAGCGACTATAATCTACAATTTTGGTGTTCATGGAAGCCATAAATCCACCCCCCAACGAATGTTGAATACCATCATTTTTAAATAATACTTTGTGAAAAGCTATGGAGGGCGAAAAGGTATTGGTTCGCAAGCCTCCGTTGTTGGAGTTATCGAATAATCCCGTAATACCGATGCCAATAATATCGCCTTCCTGAATTTTTTCGTGTAGTAAATTGGCGTCTATTGAAAAAGTACCCGTTTTATATGGAACCATAATAGAACTCCACTGGTCGCGGTAACAGCCTGAAATTCGGAGGTTTCCGGGAAAGGCTCCGGTAAGTGCGGGGTTTAATAACAGGGGGGATGCATAGAATTGTGAGAAGTGCGGATCCTGTGCATAAAGACTATTGAGCGTCAGCCAAGCTGCCACAAAAACACTCAGTCCTCGCTTTTGAAAGCGAAGCCAATAAATGCACATACAGTTTTTCATTTAAACGCCGGAAAAGGTTGGATATTGGATACCTTTTATAATACAGGTAAAATTAATACGTAACCGGTCAAAGAGAATGTTAAAAAGAATAATATTAAACTATTATATTACTTGTAATATCATACTATTTAGACTATTATATATAATAATTGATTAATGACTGATTAATTTTTTGAAAGTTCAGTTCCCTTCTCGTTGGCTTTCAATACTCTGAGGATATTTCCTCCCAATATATTAGTTACCTGCTTTGGAGTATAACCCCTTTGCAATAGCGCACGGGTAATGGTTGGATAACAGGTTACATCGTCTAAACCCCTGGGGGCAGAACTGATTCCATCAAAATCCGAGCCTAAGCCTACATGCTCCGTTCCGATCAGTTTTACGATATAATCCAGGTGTTCCAATAACTGTTCCAAGGTGGGGCGAGCATCCATAGCTTCCTCGGCATATTTCTCTGTTACCATTGTTACGGCATATTCGGTTTGCATGCCAGTAGCTTTCAGCGAATCAATTTCCGCCTTATGCGCCAATTGAAAACGGGCATCTTTTTTTCGGTAGTTGCTGTCTACAAATCCGGAAAAAAAGTTGAGCGAGATAACTCCTCCATTTTTTCCAATTGCCAATATCTGATCATCCTTCAGGTTGCGCGGAACCGGACATAAACTCCACGCATTACTGTGCGATGCAATTACCGGCTTGGTGGTAGTAGCAATGGCATCCCAAAATGTTTGTTCTCCTACATGCGACAAATCTACCACCATACCCAACTCATTCATCCTTTTTACTACCTGCTTGCCAAAATCGGTAAGTCCTTTATGGGTTTTGGCCAGACTATCCTTTTTACTGGTTTCATCCCAGGCAGAAGTAGCCCAGGAAGTGGAGTTGTTCCAGGTGAGCGTCATATAACGGGTACCTCTTGCAAAAAGTTGATCTAATTTTTCGAGACTGTTTTCAATCATATGTCCGCCCTCCACCCCAAACATGGCAGCTAGTTTACCGGCTTTTACTGCCTGCTTCATTTCATAGGTATTTCTGGTGAGCGCAATTTTGGTGGGATTTTTTTGAATGATGGCATCCAGTATGTCCATTTCCCGATTCGCAAACTGATAGGGTTCAGGTTTATCTCCATCACACCATACCGAAAAAAGTTGCACATCCAAACCTCCCTCTTTCCATCGCTGTAAATCAGAATGGGTTTTTCCTTTCAGGTTATCATCCATGCTAACTTTTTTCTCGATGCTTGCAGTGAGTATATCATTGTGCGTATCCACTACAATGGCTTTTTTATGAATGCGGGCTGCATTTTGCGAAAGGCCAAGAACCGGTAACAGCAGCAGGAAAAGGAATTTTGTTTGCATAAATAGTTATTGGGTGATGAGTTTTTGTAAAGCGCTTATCAATTTACTAAAATCTGATGGTGCATTGTTGCTTAATACAATCAGGGTTTTGCCATTATAGAGTGAACGAATAATCTGGGTTTTATATCCAGGGTTGTCGCCATTGTGGCCAACAATTATATGGTCGGCTGTATTATCTAGAATATCCCAGCCAAATCCATAGTACGAGATCTTTCCATCATTCAACACCATGGGCGTATAAGCCTGTTGCAGGGTTGCTGGCCCGATAAGGGTATTATTTCGCAGTGCCTGATCCCATTTCAACAAATCTTGCGCAGTAGAACTGATTCTACCCGGACCTTCCCGATGGCCCAACCAGATGGTATAATTAGAAGACGGAAAGGAATCGGCCGGCAAAAAAACAGTTCCGGAAGAATCGGGTATATGCCCCCGAGCAAAATTTTCTATAGCCGATCTTTCTGCGGGCGTGCGTAAGTCGGTATGCTGCATGCCCAGCTTTTGAAAAATTTCTGTTCGACAGATTTCTGTAAAATCTCTGCCCGAAGCTTTTTCGGCTATGCTGGCTAATAACACATATCCTGTATTGCTGTATTCGTATTTACTTCCTGGCACAAACTGGGTGGGGGGTGCGTACTTTTGCAGATATTGTATGATATCATCATTTCCTGCTACCCTGGTTTTATCCCAATGTTCATCCATAATCGCCTGGTAATCGGGCAAGCCGGATGTATGGGTAAGTAAATGCCGAATGCTGATATTTTTATACGGTATCGAAAGATATTTTTCTACCGGATCATCAAATTGTAATAGGCCACGCTCCTGCAAAAGCATAATCACCATAGCGGTAAACTGTTTGCTTACCGAAGCCAACTCAAACAGATCAGTTTTTTTAAGCGGAGTGCGATTAGCAAAATCGCGGAATCCGGTTGCTTGGTTGTATACTACCTTTCCTTCCTGGGCAATTAAAACAACCCCACTGAACTTTTGGTTTTCGAGATAGGGTGCCAATACCGCATCCACTTGCGCCGACTTTTGGGCACTAGAAATAAATGGAAAGAGGAGGAGTAAAAGACAAAATCTCATGGGTATTATTTTTTATTTGCCGCCATTCCAGCGAATAACTTTTCCAGCGCGGGTTCCGGTATGTTTGCCATGATCAACGGTTACTTGTCCATTCACCAGCACATACGAAAAACCGGTACTCAGCTGATGTGGCTGCTCGAAGGTAGCCAAATCATTTACGGTATTTTCATCAAACACCACAATATCTGCAATGGCCCCTTCGCGAATGATGCCCCGGTTTTCGATATTGAACTTACGTGCCGGCAGGGTGGTCATTCTGCGGATGGCTTCTTCGAGGGAAATGATTTTCTTTTCCCGAACATATTTACCCAATACCCGTGCATTGGTGCCATAGCCCCGTGGGTGCGGACTACCCGAGCCCAAAATGCGAATGCCTGCATCACTGGCAATCATATTGAAGGGAACTTTCATAATGTTCGATACATCTTTTTCGCTCATACCATGGAATACCATACTGGCGCCTCCTTGCATCATCATGCTGATAATGGTTTCGGCTTCGGCCTGCACTTTATGGGGATTGCCATTGCGCACATTGAGATCTTCAATGCTTTTGCCATTGTAGGTAGTGTCAGCTTTATAATAAGCCACTACGGTATAGCTGAAATGTTTGAGGGAGCGTTTTTTCAGGTTGGTAATCATGTGCTTGATTACGCGCTCTTTTATTTCGGGGCGACTGAGCCGGGCTTTGATAGAATCACTGCCATCTGCCAACACCCAATCGGGCAGTAAGGTACTTAGCGAAGTGCTGCTAGCGGTATAGGGATATTGGTCGATGGTTACATCTTGTCCTTCAGCTCTTGCAGCTTCTACCATGGCAATGGTTTCGGTACTGCGGCCCCAGTTTTGTTGTCCGCTCACTTTAAAATGCGAAATTTCTACCGGAATGCCGGCTTCTTTTCCGATGTTAATGGCTTCGCGGATGGCAGGTGCCACACTGTCGCCTTCGTTGCGGATATGACTGGCATATACCCCATTATATTTAGCCGCTACTTTGGCCAGCCGCACTAATTCTTCGGTTTTGGAGTAGGTGCCGGGAATATAGATAAGTCCGGTAGAGAAACCCACGGCCCCGCTTTTCATCGCATCTTCCACAATTTGTTCCATGCGCAGCATTTCCGATTCGCTGGGTAAACGATTCGCCGAACCCATGGCCGCTTTACGTACATCGTTATGGCCAATCAGGGTTGCTACGTTGATGCTGGTATGCAGACTATCCATCATAGAAAAGTACTTACCTATATTGGTTTGTCCGAGTCCACAGTTACCGGTAACCACGGTAGTTACGCCATCCAGAATAAAGTTTTCTGCCAGCGGATTTTTTTTCTCTTCGCCTTCAATATGGGTATGCACATCAATAAAACCGGGTGCGATAATTTGGTTTTGCACGTCTATCACGCGGGTGGCGGTCCATCCGTTCAGTTTCCCGATAGCCAGTATCTTCCCGTTGGTGATGGCGATATTGCTTTTATACCAACTATTGCCGGTACCATCGAGTATGCGGCCGTTTTGCAGGATAAGATCAGCTGTTTGGGCTTGCGCAGTGGATATGATTACAATACTGCAAAGCAGCAGGCTAAGGAATGAACGTTTGAGTTGCATGGGATGAATTTGTTGATGAAAATAGGGCTTTTTTAGGAAAGGGGTTGGATGGGGTAGGTATTGGCAAAAGAAGCAAAGTTTTGATATTCCCTTTCCCTTCTCCGAATAGTACGCCAGAGGTGTACTATTCGGTTCGGAGGAATAATCAGCTTAATTCAGCGGGATATTTTTATACAGGGATACGAAGTTTCTTTGATGTTGTTACTTAAATTGAATTAGCCGATATCGACTTAGGTAATTGATGCAGCAATGAATTTAATTAACAGATGTTGATTTGTACTCCGAAGCGCACAGTCTCCTACGCCATTAGGCTTAAGACAATGCGATGAATGAAGGCTGAAGGTTCAGTTAAATTAACCCATTCTTATGCGAATAAGCAATCAATTCAACAAGATTGCGCACATTACATCTCTTGTACAATGGCATTACGGTTTTTTCTATGGCTGACTTGGAAACGTATAATACATTCGCTATCTCTTTCATCGATTTGCCTTGTGCCAGCATCTTCAAAATGGCTCTTTCTCTCCCGTTGATTATTGCTTCACTGGCAGCTACCAATTTCATTTTTTCAACCAAGGTTTCGATACCGGGTCCACTCGCCTGAAAATATTTATTTCCCAAATGGGGCGTTCGGGGGTTGCGTTTGTAAGTGCCAATTACCTCTACCACTTTTCCTTTCAACGAGCGATGTACTTTCACACTCTCCAGCAGAGCAACTTCCTCACCCTGCTTGCTGAATTTTTTACATTCAG